>JANTFK010000045.1 GCA_024763595.1 Bacteroidales bacterium
AGTACTGGAAACCTTTCAATACTGTACTGGATGAAAACTATTTTGCACTGGCTTTTCATATCAATGAACTGGTAATGCATGCCAGTGAACGGCCAGCGCCCGGAGAAGAGGGACCCGAGATGTACCGGCAGGCTAAAAATGCAGGGTATGAGATCCATTCACTGGATGATTATCTTGTTTTTTGTGATCACCTGTTTAAAGAAAACCTGGCCCACAAAGCGGTATGTGTAAAGAACTCGATGGCCTATTTCAGAACACTTGAATTTCAGCATGTGTCGCAAAAGACTGCAGAGCAACTTTTCGCAAAACCTTCTGCCTCGTTAACACCGGCTGAAGCAAAGATGATCCAGGATTTTATGTTCCACTGGATTATTCAAAAATCTGTGGAATACGACCTGCCTGTTCAGATCCATACAGGATACCTTGCCGGAAACGGGAATACCCTGGACAACGGAAAACCGGTTAAACTGAATAATCTGTTCCTGGAATACCCTGAAGCAAAGTTTATTCTGTTTCACGGGGGATATCCCTGGACGGGAGAGTATGCCGCACTGGGTAAGATGTTCCCCAATGTCTATCTGGATCTGGTTTGGCTGCCGCAGATATCCAGGGAAGAGGCTGTCCACGGTCTGGAGGAGATGTTTGATGCGGTTCCCTATAACAAGTTTTTCTGGGGAGGTGATTGTGCTTTTATTGAAGAGGCTACCGGTTCGCTTGAGTTTGGTAAATCGGTAATTGTGGAAGTACTCACGAACAGGATAGAGCGCGGCCTGCTCACTGAAGATGTGGCTCGTGATATGCTAAAGCGTATCTTCAGGGAGAACGCCCTGGAAGTATTTCAACTGGAAAAAAAGCTGGACAGGGAACTTTAACTTTTTTTCAGCAGTGCCATGGCAATATATTCCCACTCTTCCGCCAGGGAGAGAGCCGGCCTGTTTTTCCCTGCATTCCGGTACCAGTAGGATGCATTGCCCGGGTCACCTTCCACCCGGTGCAGGTAGGCATGTACCCAGGAACCCTCGGCGGAATCTTCCTGCTGGGCAATGCGGTGGGCACTGCCCCAGTCTCCTGCAGCTTCCAGAAGGAGGGCCTGGAGCAGGAGGGGAATATCTTCAGGGACAGTACCTGTCTCTTTCCACTCCAGGAACTCCTCAAATGTGATCATGGCACTATAGTTTATAAGGTTCCCTGTATGTGTATTGCATGTGTGCTGTAGCAGCACCGTCCACATCATCTACAAAGGTTTGGGTGGCTGGATCCCAGTGAATGGTTCTGCCCAGATCACAGGCAATATTCCCCAGTGTACAGACCGTGCAGGAACTATGCCCGATTTCAACCGGAACCACAGGATCAACCCTTTTGCGTACAGCATCAATAAAGTTCTGATGGTGGGCACTTTTGGTTTCATAAGGTACCTCTTCACCTTCACTCTCCGGTTTGGGCGGAAGCAGAGAATCGTCCGAAGCCAGATAGTGTTCACGTGAAACTTCAATCCACCCTGCGTCACCATGGAACTTAACTCCCTTGGTCAATTGCTCATTAAAAGGTTCTGAAGTGAGAATGATGCCATTCTGATAGGTAAAGGTCATAAACTCCGTTCCGTCACCAATGGGCGAAGCTTCCACCGGTCCGCTGCCATCCATTTTTAGTCCCCACTGCGCGATATCGAACATATGGGCACCCCAGTCGGTTGTAAAACCACCGCCCATCTCTTTGTACCAGCGCCAGCCTCCCCAGAACTCCTCATCTTTGGGCGGATCCAGTGAAATGGGCGGATCCAGTTCCTTGTTGTAATGAATATCCCCGGGTAAGGGGCCAAGCCAGAGATCCCAATTCAGATCTGCAGGAATTTCTTCCTCCGGAAGATTGTACGGTACAGGAGGTGCCCCCACATAGGCATTGACTGTTTCAATTGTGCCAATGGATCCGTTCTGCACCAGCTGGACTGCATGCCTGAAATTGGGATCGGAACGTTGCTGACTGCCAATACCCAGGATCGTGTTGTTGCGCCGGACTGTTTCTACCAGCTTCTGTCCTTCCCTGATGGTAAAGGTCATGGGTTTTTCCAGGTAGACATCTTTCCCGGCTTCACAGGCGGCGATGGCAACCAGCGCATGCCAGTGATCAGGGATGGCGATCACAACTGCATCAATATCCTGCCTGGCAAGCAGGTCAGCATATCTTTCATAACTCTTCACTTCCACCTTCTGCCCTTTATCTTCATAGTATTTATTCACACGGTTTTCAAACCGGGTTCTTTTACGGCCATACACATCGCATCCGGCCAAAACCTTCACTCCCTCCAGGTGCATGAAACCATTGAGCAGGTACATGGCCTGCCTGCCAAGTCCGATAAAACCCAGGGTGATTTCTTTGTCAGTTACCGGTTTAGAACATGAGCTGAGCGAGGGTATCATAGCCATTCCCACCAGTCCCGTTGCCGTTGTACCAATGAACCTTCTTCTGGAAAACATGCTGCTATTTTTTTTCATGAAGAAATTATCTGTTAATTTTTAACTGCAATCCAACTTCAAAAATAATCACTGAGGTGGCAAAACCATACTTATATGCCGATTTTTGTTCCATGTCAGCCTTTTTTTATATTTACGTAAACATTCGCCCATGATCGAATCTTTTCAGTTTTCCTCATTACCAGAAATTATTTTTGGGAAGGGGAAGCGAAATGAACTGCCCGGAAAGGCAAAGTCAATTGGCAAACGCGTTTTGTTATTGACCGGTTCCTCCTCCATCCATAACACCGGTCACGGTGATGAAATTATTTCAGGATTGCGCTCGGAAGAGCTGGAGGTACATCACGAAGTGATTGCGCATGAACCCTCTACAGGAATTATTGACAGGCTTGTGGACCGCTACAGGGGAGAAAGTGTTGATGTTGTTGTGGCAGTGGGAGGGGGTAGTGTGATGGATGCAGGCAAAGCTGTCTCGGCCATGATCCCTGTGGAAGGAAGTATCAGGGATTACCTGGAAGGTATTGGGGACCGGAAACACACGGGAGACAAGATTCACTTTATCGCCATGCCCACTACCTCAGGCACAGGAAGTGAAATGACTAAAAATGCAGTTATCTCAGAAGTGGGTGAAAAGGGTTTTAAGAAATCGTTGCGCCACGACAATCTTATTCCCGAACTGGCCATTATCGATCCGGAGATGATGCTTTCATGTCCGGCCCGGCTTACTGCCACAGCGGGGATGGATGCATTTACCCAGTTGCTTGAATCCTATGTATCCAATCAATCCAACACCATGACTGATGCGCTGGCACTACAGGGCCTTAAACAGATCAAACGGCACCTGCTACGTGCATTTCTGGAGGGTGAGAACAATCTGGAGGCTCGTTCAGGAATGGCACTGGCAGCCATGTTCTCGGGGATCACACTTGCCCATGCCGGACTGGGGCTGGTGCATGGATTTGCTGCTCCGCTCGGGGGGGTCCATGACATACCCCACGGTGTTGTATGCGGATCATTGATGGCTCCGGTGTTTGCCCTCACCATTGATCAACTGATGACACAACCCGAGCATCCGTCTCTTCAAAAACTGATTATTGTCAGTAAGGTGTTCGCTGATTTTAAATACAAACAGGAGATGGAGTACCTGCAGGCATTCAAGGAAAAGCTGATCCATATAACCACCCTCCTGGAGCTCCCCAGATTATCTGAATTTGGTGTATCTGCGGCATCAGTCCCCAAAGTAGTGGAACATACTTCCCATAAGCAACATCCTGTCACTTTTACCCGGGAACAGTTATCAGAGATTTTACTAAGCCGGATTTAACTCCTGTAAAATGGTATCGGACAGGTACTTAACGCTTGCGGCGTCAATGGTGAAATAGTGTTCAAAGATGTTTTTCTCATCCATGGTGGGAGGAGTCCCCGATAACTGCTGCTTAAATTCATGTGACTTCCAGACATCGGGATTTGTGAAAGGATTGAGTGTGGGATCGTAATTAATTGTGGTACCGTCCTGATAGAACTTAACCGGTTTATCATCGTAATCTTTCAGGTAGACGATCAGACTGTCATAATAGAGAGAGAAGTAAGTAAATCCGTCCAGAACATCCCCATTAATGGCATAGAAATCATCTGAAACACCAGGTTGAATCCATGCACCATCGGTATAATCGGATGAGTAAGGTTGTATATAGATAGGAGTGGGAGTCTCATTCCTGATCGAGATCCATGAGAGATCATCACTGGCGCATCCTGCCAGGAGAATTAATCCAATCATCCACCCAAATCCTCTCATCTGCTAACCTTTAGATATCTCAATTCCCGTATTTGATAAGAACAAACGAATCGCAATGGCAAGCAGGATAATACCAAAGAATTTCTTCAGTATATGCAGCCCGTTCGGTCCGAGCATTCTTTCAAAAAATGATGTAAGCCGGAGGACAAGATAAACAATTATCATGTTTAATGAAAGCGCGATCAATATATTTATGGAATGATATTCAGCTCTTAAGGATAATAGTGTGGTAATAGAGCCCGCGCCGGCAATCAAAGGAAATGCTATGGGGACGATGGCACCATCACCCTCCGTATCATGTTTGAAAAGCTGAATGCCCAGCACCATTTCAAGCCCCATGAAGAGTAAAATGATCGATCCTGCAATGGCAAAAGATGAAATATCAACGCCGAATATACCCAGCAGTGGTTCCCCGATAAAGAGGAAGAGCAGCATAATGACATATGCAATCAGAGTGGTTTTTCCAGGAAGTATAACTCCTGTTTTTGATTTGATATCCAGTATGATAGGTGTGGACCCCAGGATGTCGATTACCGCAAAAAGCACCATAAAGGCTGCCAGAATTTCCAAAATATCAATGTGCATTTTCTCCCTTTTTTTTTAAAAATCTTTGAAATGCAAAGATGATATTTTTTATCAATTGATGAACCTTCAGGATCAGGCGCTGTAGACTTTCCGTAGTTGCTTTTTACCAAGATGAATTCTGCTTTTAACCGTTCCGATGGGAATTTGCATCTTTTTGGCGATCTCCTTATAGGAGTGTCCGGTCAGGAACATGAGTATGGGTGTCTCATATGCTTTGGACAGCAGATGGATGATATCGTATAGCTCCTTTTTCATCATCTGCTCATCAGGAAGGTCCTGCCATTCATTTTCCGGTTGTGTCATGTAGTTGTTCAGCTCATCGGTGTCGTGTAACAGTTGTTTATGGTGGCTGCTCCGGAGGTAGTTAATATATGTATTCTTCAGGATGGTATACAACCATGCCCGGATATGATCATTGTTATGAAGCCTGTTCTGGTGCTTTAATGCTTTGTAGCTGGTCTCCTGAACCAGGTCCATGGCATCTTCCCTGTTTTCCGTAAGTTGTAAAGCATAATAGAATAGTTGATCCTGCATATGGATCAGGTTTCCTGTAAACTGATCAGGACTTAGGCTATTCTTTTGGCGTCTCATAACCTGAGAAGCTTATGCAAGAAAATTACTAAATAATCCAATACAGTTCAACAGGTTATTGCAGAATAGTATTCACATTTGCTTATTCTTCAGGTAGACCTCAATATTCCTGGCCAGCTTTTCCACCAATAGTTCCCTGGACTCAACCGATGCCCAGGCCATATGGGGTGTGATCAGGATCTTATCTTTATCAAACAGCCTGAGCAACAGGTTGTCTGCGTTGATGGGTTCCTGCTCCAATACATCCAGGCCCGCTGCACCAATGAGGTTGTTATTCAATGCCCTGGCCAGGTCCTCTTCATGAATGATACCTCCTCTGCCCAGGTTTAGCAGAATAGCACAGGGCCTCATCAGCCTGATCTTTTCATAGGTGATCAGATGCCGGGTTTGGCTGTTCAGCGGGGCATGTATGGAAACCACGTCAGAACTTTTCAGAAGATCATCCAGCTCAAAGCGTTTATAACTGATATGGTTATTGCGTCCCGTAGTGGAGTAGAAAACCACTTCCATACCAAAAGATTCACCAATCCTGGCCACCTGCCTGCCGATACTTCCCAGTCCGATGATCCCCAGCCGTTTCCCTTTCAGTTCCCAGAAAGGTTCGTTGTGATGGGTAAAGGAACCACTCCTGGAATAGGCGCCGCTCTTCACATAATGATCATAATAATAGGGTTTGTTGACCAGGTACAACAGCATGGTGAAAGTGAGCTGTGCCACAGAGTCGGTTGAATAACCCGCAACATTTTTGACTTCGATTCCATTGTTTGCTGCATAGTTCAGGTCCACATTGTTCATACCGGTGGCAGCCACACAGATCAGTTTCAGTTGGGGAAGCTGTCCCATTACTTCACCGGTCATTTCGACTTTGTTGACGATCACAACCTCTTTCCCCTGGCATCTTTCCACTACCTGACCGGGTTCGGTTGATTCATGGGTTTCAAACCTGCCAAGTTTAGCGAGCAACTTCATATTGTTTACTTTGCCTATGGTGTTAAGGTCCAGAAATACAATTTGAGTCATGAAGATAATTTTGGTTTTTAAACACCTGTTGCAGGAATTGGTTCATTGTGTGAATAAGAAGCCGTATGGTTAAGAATTGTTAAAAGAAACCTTGTTTCCCGGATATATTGGATATTTTTATAGATCATGTATGTACGGATCAGTGTCCTGGTATGGATTTTACTCCGGTTATTGCAGGTTTCACTGCAGGCGCAGGATCGTGACTCGGTTATCACCTTCACTGCCATTGTATATGATGCCTCGTTTCGACCTGTACAGGAATCGCATGTAATCAACATCAATACCCGTCGGGGAACCATAACGGACAGCCTGGGTATTTTTACAATACCTGTTCATTCCCCGGATACATTGCTTATCCGAAATATTGCTTTCCGCGACACCCTGGTTCCTGTCCGGTCGATTCTTGTCAGCCGGCATGTTGTGCTGAGCCGGCAATATTACACATTACAGGAAGCCAGAATATATGATTGGGGTTCAACTTACTGGGATTTCTACAATACAGTCCTGGCTATGCCGGAACAGCAAACCCTTGGACGCTCTATGGGACTGCCCACCCAGGATCCCGACTATGTACCACCTGTAATGAACGAAGCTTATGTAAAGAGTCCGCTCTTTCTTATCCGCTCCCCGGTTTCCTTTTTCTATTACAATTTCAGTAAACATGCCAGATCAGAAAGGACATTATACTGGATGGAAAAGAACCGGGCTAAGCAGGAACATTTCAATGATATCACCGGGGTGGATAATATTTCCGGGATTACAGGATTAACCGGTAAAGATATGCAGCATTTCCGAGGATTCCTTTTGCAAAAAATGAAATGTGATATACACTGCACCGACCTGGAGATCCTTGAGGAGATCTATTCCATCTGGGCAGAGTACCAGGAACTCGAAAAGAGAGGGATGCTATAACGTACTATACCACCTGCTGCCTGTCGATGTCCCAGTATACGGTGCGATGCTCTCTTTGAGCCATGGTAGCCATGGCAGCAGAGATTCCCTCTTCAAATGCCTGGTCTATATTGCAACTTGGTTGTTTGCCTTCCCTGATGGCTGTAATCCATTCAGCTATGTGCAGATGGGATGTGTCCACCCTGCGTCCTCCCCGGTATGTATAGAGCAGGCCCCGGCTTGCAAAATACTGTTCAGTGGCTGTGGCAACAGAGTCAACATTTTTCCTTCCGGGAATATA
Organism: Bacteroidales bacterium; assembly: GCA_024763595.1. GTDB lineage: Bacteria > Bacteroidota > Bacteroidia > Bacteroidales. The sequence goes on from JANTFK010000045.1 coordinate 7,655, forward strand.
AGTATAGATGGGAATGCTGGGATCGATTAAACCGTTTGCAATCTTCTCTTTATATCTTGTGCTTTCCCGGTCGGCAAAAACGCGAAGTGTATTGCCCAGTTCCATGGAGCCGTCATGACCCATGACCGTTTTCCCGCGTTTATGGTCACTGGCAAGGGTTGCACTGTAAAGCAAAGTAAAATCCAGATGCGGATATTCAAGTGCCACGTTCCAGACGTCAGGCACCTCACGGATCTCATTGACATAATGTGCCTTGTCTTTGTAGAAATAGACACCCCCGGAGGCAGCTGCTGAGGTTGGAATACCCATGCCCAGGATCTGGTTGATGGCATCATATTCGTGGGTAAGTAAATCTCCGGATAAACCGGTCCCATAATCCCACCAGCATCTCCAGCGGAAAAAACGCTCAGGACTCCAGGGATGTTTAACTTCACACGGTTCCTCATACTGGAGCCAGTCCACCGTATTTTCATTTGCCCGCTCATCAATTTTATATACCCATGCCCCGTTGGGGGAATTTCTGTTGGTACATACCTCTATCAGACTGATCTTTCCAAGCAGGTTCTTTTCCACTACCTCTTTGGCTTTGATGTAGCTTTCGGTTTGTCTGCCCTGATGTCCGAGCTGATATACAATACCACTCTCTTTGACAACATCCCTCACCTGATATACTTCATCCAGGGTTCTGGTAAATCCTTTTTCTGCATAAACGTGTTTTCCGGCCCTGGCTGCATCCATGGTAATCCTGGCATGCCAGTGATCAGGTGTGGCAATGATCACAGCATCGATATCATCGGCAGCAAGCAACTCCTGATAGGTCCTGTAACGCCTGGCAGGTGTCCCCATTTTCCCTCCGGGCATTTCCTTGCCAGTGTTGGCTGATGCTTCCAGTGCTTTGTTGGCACGGACATCAAACAGGTCACAGACACCGGTTATCCGGATGTTCAGATCATCCTGCTGCAGGAAATCCGAATACACCTTATTCCTGGGATCTTTTTCTGCAATATCTTTCCATTCCCGGATGGTCTGGGGAGCAACAAATCCGGCAGCTTTCAACAAATAGGTTCCCCGGCCACCGGCCCCGATGATGCCGATCCTGATAACATCGCCGTCATGCTTATAAGGAATATGTTCTACCGGTTTCATGCTCATATCGAGCTCCCTGGCCAGCTTATGACTTTTTATATGGTCCTGCCTCCTTTTCCGCCAGGTACCGTAAGCAAAAGCTCCCAGCACGGGGACTGTGGACAGTCCTTTAAGCATTTCCCTTCTGTTCATATTGTTTCCTGTTCTCTTTTTCTCTTTATCTGTCATCATTGTTGTAATTGACTATTTTTTAAATAATATGCTGTCCAGTCCCACTTTTTTCCATGAGGGGAACAGAATTAATACCCACAGCGTTATCATTTCGATCAGGATCTTGTTCACCCACAAATAGCTGCCTTCACTGGGCATGGCATAAGAAACGCCGACGATGGCCGGATGTGAAAGATAATAGAATGCCAGCAGTACGATTCCGGAAATGGTGGCCACTCGTGTAAACAGGCCCACGATCAGTCCTGTTCCGATAAGGACAAGTCCCCAGATATTTAAAAAATCCACGATATTCAATACGGCAGCATTGGCCGCCATGGCATGAAATATACCTTCGAAAAGCCCTTTTGAGTCCATCAGGTATCCAAGGGACGACCAGTCGGGATTCAGCAATTTGGTAATACCTTCATAAAGGAAATGCCAGCCAATGGCAACGCGTAAAATAACCAGTGACCATAACTGCCATCCGGTATAGCTTTTATCTTTCATTATACGAACTGTTTGTGAAAAGTGATAATCTGAACTGAAGGGCTCAAATTTAGCGATTCCAATGAAAATTTCAAGATTCCTGCTGACTTTTTATCTCCTTGGTGATTCTCAAATGATTGTGATTACCGGCCCTGGTGTAATTGATGGCGCTTGCAAATGCCCTGACCAGGGTTAACCCCATACCACCGGTTTGAGCAGCAGCGGGATCGCTAAAGGGAACGGGAGTGTACTCCGCCGGATTGAAGGGGGGACCATCATCAATGAACTCCATGGTAACGCTATCCGGGTCATACTGTATCCTGAGTTCGATCTGGTGGTCCTGTGAACCATCAAAAGCGTACCGGATGATGTTTGAAAATATTTCTTCGATGATCAGCATGATCTGTTTCATTTCCGGTGCAGGAATTTTCCATTTGGTTTGCAGGCCGGAGAGATCTTTCCTGATCTTTGGGATCTCCTGAATCTGGGAATGGTATATAAAAGATTGCTCCATCTTCAATCAATCCGTTTCATCTGGAAGCAACGGCATTAATTTTCATACAATTCCTTCTGTTTATTATTATAAAAATAGCACAATTAAATTAATGTTATTTTTGGACGTGTTTCAAAATTTTGTGCAGCCCTCTGTTGAGATCCTGGATCTACGCGTTGATGAGCCTGTTACCATGCTCACTGATCTGTTACTTGCTGCCGTTTGTATCTATGCACTTTTTTCCATCAGACATTTTATTTCTGTGAAGAGGACAGCCAGCTATTTCAGATACTATTTTCTGACCCTTGCCATGGCTGCCATGTCGGGAGGGATCCTTGGACATGCCTTATTATACAGGCTGGATCCCGGATGGAGGATGGTTTCCTGGGTTTTTACCCTGCTCTCTGTGGCGTTAATGGCCCATGCATTACTGGAAGTAGCCTCTCCCCTGATCACAAGGGGCCTAAAAAGGGCAGCAGCATGGATGAATGTGATCTTCCTGATCATTGCGCTTTGCTGCATGTTCCGCTACATGACTTTTGAGGCGGTAAAGTACTATACCATATTTGGAATGCTTCTGGTGGCCGGCTCCATGAGTCTGTATATTTACAACCTGACAGGGCAAAGGGGTTTGGTAGTACTGATGATGGGTATTGCAACGGGAATGGTGGCTTCGCTCGTGTATAGTAATCAGCTGGGGCTGAGCCCCTGGTTCAATCACAATGACATCAGTCATGTAGTTCTGAGTTTCAGCGTGCTTGTGATCAACAGGGGTGTTGTATTGATCCTGCAGGAGAACTGATGCTCCGGATCATCATTTCACTCGCCACTGTTACCGGGAACTTCAATGGAAGAGAGAGGGATTTCCGGTGCCCGGGTGAAGTCATTCAGGGAATTGACCAGTTTCACTTTCTTAAATCTGTTCAGGTCATCTGGCGTAATCCGGGCTTCCTTTATGATACCCTGATCGAGCAGGTTGGCACGCATGGTTCCCGGTAACAGCGGGGTGTCCGGAGTATACCATTTCCGGCCGTCCCATAACAGGACATTGGCGTAGAAACTGTCTGTAATGGTCCCGTTTTTAACGATCAGGATATCATCACACCCACGCTTTTGCAGGAACAGTTTTTCCAGCATACTCCGGTCCAAAAATTTATAACTGTACTCCACATCATCGGAATAAACCAGCCGGAGCGTATGAATTTCATGCCTGATGGCCGGTCCGAACTCAATACGTTCTATGCCGGTGCCGTAGATAACACGGCATTTCAGCAAACCTCGTTGATACTCTTCCGGAACATCAATGATCTCCTTTAAAAGCGGGTGCCGCTTTTGTTTGAACAAAGCAAGTCTGGTGCGTTCAAACCGCTTCTGGTGATACGGGAGGTTACCCGGTGTTCCGTCAAGCAGCTGTATGGTTTCAAAACACAGGTACATACACTTTCTTTTGTAACTCTTCATACTCCTTTCGCCACTCACTCCGGAAGGTGATCCCTCCGCCGCTTTTGAACACCAGTTGTTTCCCATCCTGCTCCATATACCGGATCGCAACGGCCGAATCGAGGCTCTCACCGTCATAATAGCCAAATATACCGGTATAGTAACCGCGATCATATCCTTCTACCTGCTTAATGATCTCCATGGTCTTCTGCTTCGGAGCGCCTGTTATGGATCCGGCAGGCAGCATGCTGAAGATGATCTCTCCCAGTGATTCCCGGAAGTTGGAAGGAAGCATCCCTGAGATCTCCGAACTCATTTGCAGCAATTCCCCCCGGTTGGTCCTGAGTTTTTCAATATACTTGAATCGTTTGACCCTTACATGGGTAGCCACCCTGCTGAGATCATTCCGGATCAGGTCCACGATGGTATTGTGCTCAGCATCCTCTTTGGGGTCGGAACTCAGCAGCCGGTATGCTTCCGGGATGGAGGCATCCAGGGTCCCTTTCATGGGATTGGAAACAATGGTGCACCCCCGGATCCTTACAAACCGTTCCGGGCTGAATACCACCAGTTTGTCTTTCAGGTACAGTTTGAATGGAGCATTGCTCCCTGTGAAGATATCCCGGAGCGAATAGTTGGTTTTGACCAGCGACGGCAAAGTCAGGTTCAACAGGAAAGAGTTACCATGCAGGATCTGTTTAATCACATGGTCAAAGGCGTTCCTGTAACGTTCCGGTTCCGGCGGTTCCATCTCCAGGTGGATGGGGTGGCCGGGTACGCCGGATAATGAATGGTTCGCCATACCGGGCATATCAACAAAGAATCCTCTGTTTGCAGCTGCCCCGGGTGTATATACCAGGTTATCCTCTCCTTTATAGCTGATAAGGAAAACAAAAGGGATCTTCCTGGTTGCATAGTCATTGATCCTGTATATTGTATTTTCCCGTGTAAGCAATTCCATCACAGGTTATAAATATACAAATCATCGGGAGGAGTCTTATACGCTGAACCTGCTTTTCACTTTTGAATAAATTAATCTCTTCGATTGTGATACCACAGATCAAGCAGGAACCAGAGCAATATGGAAAACAGATAGATCAGGATGCCATAGCGTGTGGTGATCATGGAGACCTTCACTCCCCCGGCCAGTATGGCAGGGTACATTTTTTAGCCATTTTCGTTTGTAATATACATGCGGTCTTGTAACTTTATATGCTTTTTCCGTCCCTATGCTCAGATCATTCATTCTTTTTACGATTTCTAATAATAAAAGAATAGATTAAACCCCAGACAATGAAACCAAGAGAACGCGTACTTAAGGCAATGAACATGGAAAAACCGGACCGTGTTCCGGTGATGTGCCAGTTCAGTATCGGATTTATGAACCAGCAACTCAAAGAGACCGGCATAACCCCCATGGAACTGTGGTATGATGCGAATAAATATGCCGAGGCCCTGTTGTACCTG
>JANTFK010000046.1 GCA_024763595.1 Bacteroidales bacterium
AGATCGCTTTTGTTTCCTGGGTATGTACCTCTTGTTATAATCTTGAGGAAACCGAGGAGATTTATTAGCTACTCTTTTCATCCCATGAATTGAATCCTGCTCGCGCCTTACTTCAGCTGAGCTCGCAGATGCGGTTTCCCCCAGCTCGGCTGCGCTTTGGGAGCGAATCCGGCAGTTATTTACTTTTTCCTGTGGTCACCTCTTTGGATTCACTTTGCCATAACCCATGCTGCGTGCAAACAGACATGGCCGAGAGGTTCATGTCCACGGGTCCGGGTACAATGTAGAAATCCACCTCCACATGTTCCGGCCTGTTCCCCAGGGCTCCGGGGGCAAAATGTGCTTCAGCGAGAAATTTCTCCCTGTTCCAGAGCTGTACATATTTGATATAGTGGTCCGGGTCATCCGGATGTGTGTATTCGGTACCTAACCTGACTTTCACCTCGAACTTTTCACCCTCGATAGCGTGATCTTCACAGATGATCACCGGGGTATGACGGTCAAAATAGTCTTTACGGACCTCTTTCTCTTCCTGATTGATATCAACGGCTCTGAATACTCTGGGCATTGACCGGGATTTTTGGGTTTGAATTTGAACAGGTAAAGATAAAAAAAGAATTAACCGGGGCGTTTGCGTTGAAGCTTCCTGGACTCAAAATAAGTCAGGATTTTTCTCAGCACATCGTAATAGAGTGTTAAGTAAAAGAAGAGTGAAAAGATCCAGATGACCATCACATTGAACCAGAGGGTATCTATTTCAAGTGTCCCCAACTGTTTACAGGAGGCATACAGCTGTGCACGTCCCACCCTGGATGTGGGTTTCATATAGATGGGCTGGTACTTTCGGATCAGTTTTCCATTCTTCTCAACCACTTTATTCAGCACCTCCCGGTTCAGTAACAGATCGGACAGGCGCTTGTTTTCATAGCCATTCCTGAATGCAGAGAATGCCTGGATCCCTCCTAATTTTTCAATCAGTGCCTGTTTGATCCTTTCCTTCTCTTTCTTTGATTCACCAATGTTATGGCTTAACTGAACGGAAATACGGGTGAAATAATCCTCTATGACCTTCAGGGAGGAATCGGTTACCACATCCGGATCCAGGATTTCCACGGGAATGAATGGCACCTCAGGGAGCTGTCCGTGCAGGATATCCAACTGTTCCCGTATCAAACGGATCTTTGAATGAATCCCGGATCGAGCCGTTCCATCATTCAGATCCTGCCGGATCAGGTTCAGTTTTGTTTCCAGTTTGGGAATGAGAAAAGCCTGCAGGTAATCTGAGTTGCTGATCTGCTGGTCGGTCTGAAAAAACGCTTTTTGATAACGGTTATGCTTAAACTGTTCCACTGACAGTGCTTCATAGGCCCACCTGGAAGCCATCAGGTCGCCGATCACAGGCACATATTCATCATTGCTCAGGCTTTTATGCAGCTTGTCATATTTAACCAGCACCCCGCTTAGCAGGATCTGGGGGATCAACAGGAAAGGGACGATAATGTAGATGGTGATTACCGAGTTGAGGCCTGAAGAGATATTTAATCCCACCAGGTTGGCCACGCATGAAGTTGAAAAGAGAATGACCCAGTAACTGAAGGCCATCCCTTTGATCTCAAAGATCAGGTTCCCTATCAGCACATAGGAGATGGATTGAATGGCTGAAATCAGGAACATGAGCAGGATTTTAGAATTGAGATAGCTGCCCCGGCTCAGATTCAGGAACGATTCCCTCTGCAGGATCTTCCGGTCCTTGATGATCTCTTCCGAACTGATATTAAGGCCCAGGAACAGAAATACGATTACACTCATCAACAGGTAAGCGGGGAGGTTATCATTGTTCCTGAATACATAGGCTTCCGGATTATCGGCAGTGCCACTGAAATATTTTGTAAAATAGCCCATGATCACTGCCAGTAGCGGTGCTTCCAGCAGCGTGATCAGGATATATTGCAGATTGGTGAGTTTGGCGAGCAGATCCCTGATGAAAAAGATCTTCATCTGCCTGAAGAGGGAGGGGATACTGTAGGAATTGGGAGGTAGTTTTTCCTTCTTATGTGAGATGGCAGGGGGTTTCCCATTGCTTTTCCGGAAGAGTTCGAACCACTCTTTGGGGCTTACCTTCCGTGTACGGGAAAATTTGCCGTATTCATTCACAATTTTGGCCTCAATGATCTGCAATACCTGGTCAGGATCCACGTTTCCGCATCTGATACACTGGTCCTCCCGGGCATTGGCGTGATTGCTCCAGGTCTTGAAATAGACCACCGCTTCGGAGGGATTTCCGTAATAGATCTGATATCCTCCTTTATCCATAAAGATAATCCGGTCAAACATCTTATAGAGGTTGGACGAGGGCTGGTGAATATTCACGATAACCAGTTTGCCTTTGAATACCTGTTCTCTGAGCAGATTCATCACCATCTCAGAATCTACGGAAGAGAGTCCCGATGTAGGTTCATCCACGAAAAGGACCGAAGGCTCACGAATCAGTTCCAGACCGATATTCACTCTTTTTCTCTGACCACCACTGATCACTTTATTGAGCGGTTTCCCAACTTTCAGATCCCTGATCCCATACAGGTCCAGGTCGGTCAACACCTGGTTGACCACCTCGTTGATCTGCGCTTCATTATAGTTGTCAAGGCATAACCTTGCATTGAAATATAGATTTTGCCGGACGGTCAACTCCTCCATAAGCAGATCATCCTGGGGTATAAATCCGACAACTCCGTTCAGTTTTGCTTTCTCCTGGGGGTTGTAGAGGTTATAACCATTGATCATAACCTCTCCCTGCTGTGGTGGCAGCTGACCGTTCAGTACATTCAGCAAAGTTGACTTGCCTACCCCGCTTCCTCCCATAATACCTACCAGTTTTCCCGATCCTTCACTGAAATTGAATCCCTTGATCCCGTTGTTGCTGTTCCTGAAACGGAATTCCACGTTTCTGGCTACCAGTGTTATCCTGGAAGCTACGGAAGAGGTGGAGAATGTACCGGCCACATCGGTATAATAGATCGGATCGATATTCTGTCCCCTGACGGACGAACCATGTTCAAAAGAATAGGTGAGGCCTGAATGAATGTGCTGGCCATTGAGATAGAGATCCTCTTTCCCGTGATAGCGCATCACAAAAGTATTGATGCTGCTGATATTCAGAAAATAGAGTTCACCTTCCAGTTTATGACAGTACATGTGGTGAAGCCCATCCAGGTTACTCTCCTGCTCATTGTTAATCAGCAGCACATGCTCTTTTTGCGGGATCTCCTTGACGGAGTATATGATAAAATTGAGGATATCCTGGTACTCTTGCTCATCCATATGGAAGGCCGAAGCCACGGTCTGGAGAAATTCCAGCTCCGTTTCGCGTATTTCGATCCCATAGGCAATATATTCGATCAATTGAATAATAACATAGATCTTTTGCCTTTGCTCAAGCTCCTCATTGATATGTTCGCAGATGGAGAGGATCCTTACTGCAGTCAGGGTGGTCCGCTTTTTTTGCTGTACACTGCCTTTGGCAATGGCATCATGGTGATAGTGGTAGAGGTACTCTTCGAAAATGCCCATGTATTTCTCAACCAGTTCATTGTTGAGTTGCCGGGAGAGGAAGGAGCGGATGATGGCTTTTTCCTTTTCTGAGATTTCCTGGATCTCATCAATGTCAACTACAAGGGCAAAAAGTTGCATCAATGCCCTTAAAATGGTTTCACTCATGGATCTTGTATTGTGACTGGCTGACCGGGATCAGTCGTGCATTTGCGAATATATTCAAATTTAAGTGTTAAATCTAATTAGACATTTTTTTTGTTACTTTGAAAGCAAATGCCAAAAGCTGAAACCATCATAGACTTTAAGGGACCAATCACCTTTGCGACCATGGAGATGTTGCTTAATCAACTCAGGTCGGCCAGTCAGTTGGCAGCCATGCGAAAGCCAGCCAAAAAAAGACTATATGGGACTGTGGTTGAGACGCTTGACAATATTTTTAAATACGCTGCAGATGTTGCCCCGGATACCCGGAGCAAGCGAAGAATGCCCCAGTTAAAAGTAGTTAAAAAGGGACCGGAATTCATCGTTACAGCGGGTAACCAGGTTTTGAATGAACATGTTGAGGATCTGAAGTTTAAACTTGACCGGGTAAATCAGCTGGACGATGAAGCGTTAAAATCGCTCTATGAAGAAGTGATCAACCAGGAAGCCGGGGATACTGACAACGGAGCCGGGCTGGGATTGATCACCATGGCCCTGAGAACGGAACAGGACCTCAGGTACAGTTTTACATCTTTAGATTCGGCCCATTCATTTTTTACCATGCAAATCACCATAAAAGAATAACCCATGGAAAAACTAATCATTGATCCTACTGCGAATTCACCACGCGTTGTGCTTGATCCGGAAAGAAATTACTTTGAATTTTCCGGTGAATCGAGGCCGGAAAATGTGCGCAAATTCTATTTGCCCATACTGGAATGGCTGGAGAATTTTAATGCAGAACAGGCGAAATTAGGTGATGCTGAGAGGGTTCATGGACTACAATCCCAGTTTAACTTTGCATATTTCAATTCTACCTCTGCAAAATATATCCTGGATATCTTTAAAGCTTTGAGTGATTTGAATTCACATGGGATCGACATCGTGGTTCATTGGTTTTATGAAGAGGATGATGAGGACATGCTGGAAGTAGGGACAGAGATGTCCAGGATGTCAAAGCTGCCTTTTGAATATGTGAAAGTCGATGAACAGGAGTAACCGGGTTATATCCTGATACCCATCACCAGGATATCGTCAATCTGCTCAATTTCCCCCTGCCACACCTTTAATTTTTTCAGCAGGACCTCTTTTTGTTCAGCCATGGAAAGTTCCTGGATCTCCAGTAACAATTTTCTGAAATTTCCGGCCCTGAAAGTCTTCCTCAAAGGGCCACCCAGTTGATCCACGTAACCGTCTGAGAAGAGGTAGATTGTATCTCCCTCCATCAGACTGATCTGATGATTTGTGAAGGGAGAGGGTTCCTGTTCATAGATGCCGATGGGCATCCTGTCGGGCCGGATATGCTGCAGGGTTTCTCCCCTGATATGGTATAAGGGCCTGTTGGCGCCTGCAAATTCCAGGACTTTCAGTTGAAGATCCAGCACACACAGGGCAATTTCAATGCCATCCTGTGTTTCGCCTTTTGTGCCGCTCTGGTGCAGTGAGCTTGTTACAATATCCCGGAGTTGTTCCAGTATTTTGCCGGGTGACAGGTTTTCGCTGCGGCTCACTATTTCGTTCATGGAAGAGATGCCCAGCATGCTCAGAAATGCTCCCGGGACACCATGACCTGTACAATCGGCCACAGCAATATAGAGTTTGCCATGCTGCAAGGTGGTCCAGTAATAGTCCCCGCTGACAATGTCCCTGGGTTTAAACAGAATAAAATGTCCGGAAAGATGATCTTTCAGCAGCGTTGCGGGAGGTAAAATGGCCGACTGGATCCTTTCTGCGTATCGGATACTGTCCAGGATCAGTTCCTTCTGTTTCGAAATAGTATCCCGTTGAATTGTAGTCATATCCAACTGTGCTTCAATCTCCTCCTTCTGTGCTTCAATCTCCTCCTTCTGCATCACCACCTCCTGTGTCCTTGCCTTCACCTTCTCTTCCAGCTCCCGGTTCATGCTGGATATGCTTTCCACATAATCGTGGATCTTCCCGGTCATCTCATTGTAACCTTCAGCAAGCTCCCCGATCTCATCATGGGTGCGTACAATGGTGTATTGTTCGAGTTCACCTGCCCGTGTATTGCGTATGCTTGTCAGCAATTCTTTAACAGGCCGGGTGATATCCAGGTTGGTCCATCGTATGAACAGCAACAAATAGATGAATGATACCAGGATCCCGCTACCGATCCCAACCAGCATTACCATGGAATCAATGGCATTCACATAGAACATCTTTTTATATTTCCCAGCCGGTACAGTTGCTTTATCTGTATTGGAAACGGTAACCCAGGAGCCTATGAGGATCTCCCGTTGTTGACGGGAGAAGTTTTCATATTTCAGATCCTTCACCGCACTCAGGCTCATGACCAGATAGACGATCACGATCAGCAGGGGGAGGAAGGTGGTCATTCCGCTGGCCACCAGCAAACGGTTCCTGATCTTACCGCCTTTTCGTTTAAAAACCTGTCTGCGGAGTTCATTGGCGGAGTAGATATGATCAATATAGCTGATATGGACCCGGTGTTTTTGCCAGTAAAAAACAAAAAGAATTTCCAGGATGGTGGCTACCAGGGTGAGATAAAGGAGCTGGATGAACATGCTCCGTTCCAGTTCTCCGCCCACAGTTGCTTTCCCGGTCAGGGAAACCAGGGAGTAGATTAACACTACCAGATTGGGCATGGTTACGATCAGGCTGTTTATGACAGGCGTCTGCAGGAGCCGCTTCCTGCAGTATGTACGCAGCCTTTCAGGGATCTCCTTTTTTCTCCTTTTCAGCCTGAAGTAGCGTTTAAACGGGCGGTTATACAGGTACCCGGCCACATCACTTACGATCAGCAGCAGGAAGAGCAGTGAGAAATAGCGTGCAAAGGGACCTTTCTCCCTGAACATTTGGGAGCCTCCCTCATTTTCTGACTGTGGACCATTCAGGATAAGGTTATCTGATGTTTCAGAAAGGCTGTCCTGATATGATTCTCCCAACTGGATGGCTCTGTTGACCAAACTGTCAACTTCCGTTTCATTCATTCTGCTGATGGAGTCCAGTGAAGTAGCCAGGGAGTCTTTCAAAGTGAGTGCCCGGTTTACCGGGTCAGCATGTTTTTGCAGGAATGTGGGAGCATTCTGGTACACTATGAAACCGATGAAAGGGATCACCAGGAAGAAAAAAAGTGTGACCGAGGTAAAATATATCCTGAAGCCAAAATATGCGGGAATCTGTTTTTGTACCATGAGTTATCTATTACCAGAGATCAGACATTGTTGCCCGACCACTCCTCCGGCCAGTCTGAGAGTCCCTTGTAAAACATCAGGTGTTTGTAAAAAGGCTTCACTTTATCTTCAATGGCCAGCATCTCCTCGGCAGTGAGCGGTTCAAATTCCCTGGCGATCCTGATGTTTTCCTCCAGCTCAGCGATCCTGTCAATGCCCACAATAATGGTGCTGACCGGAAGGGACATGGTATAACTCATGGCCTCTTTCATTGTAATGATGCCCCCTTGAGAAAAGATACGGTCACGGGCAGGAATTTTCATCCCAATGATGCCCATACGCTTCTCAACTGCAGTGGGAAGTAGCTTATCAATAAAGGAGTTGTAATGTTTATCGGCGGCATTTAGCGCCATCAGCACTGCATCAAACGGGTAGCGTTCCACCAGCTCCTTCATGGGAGCGGGATCGGCGTGACCGGTAATCCCCAGGAACCTGACCACTTTCTCTTCCCTGGCTTTTATCAGTGCTTTCAGGCAGCCGTCATCGGAAAAAATATAGTCAATATCCTCCTTTTCGCCTCCCTTGATGTTATGAATCTGCCAGAGATCGATCACATCGGTCTGCAGGTTTTTCAGGGAGCTTTCCAGGTGCCGCATGGCCCCGTCATAGCTCCGGTCATGGGTCTTAGTAGCCAGAAAAACCTCGTTGCGGCGCATTTTCATCACCTCACCCACATGCCTTTCGCTGGTTCCCCTGAGGTGATCTCCCTCACCGCTGTTCCCATCCATTCCGTACCAGGCCGAGGTGTCAATATAGTTGATACCCAGATCAATACATTTATTTACGATTTCGATGGCCTGCTCCTTCATACCTACCTGTTCCACGGTAGCCTGTGCTCCCAAGCTGTAAATGCCCACCATTTCGCCGGTGGCACCGAAAGGGCGTTGAGGCAGTTGGAAAGCGGGCCCGGAAGAGGAGCGGGCGTGCAGGTTTCCCAGCAATGGGGCCATCCCCATGGCCGAGGTGCCGGCTATCAATTTTCTGAGGAACTCTCGGCGGGAATTGTCAATGTATCTCTTCATGGGTTTTCTTTTATTGTTTCAGACGATCACTGGTCAGCTGCAAGATAATATCTTATTCGATGCCAGTCAATCGCAGCCAGAATTTGAGTTACCCAGAAATTTTCTGAATTTTGCGGGCGCATTAACTGATTAACAGAACAGTCAAAGCGATTTTTTGGAAGTCCAACAAGCCCGGAACACTATCCCGCTTCTGGAAAGAGGTGAAAAGGCGTAATGTGCACAGGTCTCTTGCCATCTAAGAGGGAACATCATTTGTTATCCTGGGGGTTCCCCGACTGGAGCATTGACCTGGTACTCCGGCAACTGTTTCCAGGGGATGGAAAGCAGCAACCTATATAAGTCTTATGGTGATTGTGGCCCTGGCCATCCAGGAAAAAATGGGACTCCCCTCATCCAAAATAATTGATCGATGATTCCTCGAAACAAGCTGCGAGGAGATTCAATTTGACCCCGTATCCGGAAAACCGATACAGAGGCCGTAATTTAGAATGCAAACCCGATAGCGAGCCCGATGCGCAGGCCAAACCCGCTTGCATCGGGAATACCAATATTCACTTCGCCTGTAGGATCATCCACAGACCTGAAGGCATACAGTGGTCCGACCCAGGCATCAATCAGAATAACATCTTTCAGCAAAACCTGCTTCCCCAGGTTAAGTGCAAGACTTACGGACGTAAGGGTTGCCTCTTGATCGACTGTGGGGTCATGGCCTGTAAGGCTCATGTACCTGATGTTGGGAGCCAGGTAGGTACCACTGGGGGCCGGGGTTTCCGAGAGATAAATCCTGTATTCTGGTGTGATCCCATACCCGTTAAGTGTGGTTTCTGTATCCCTGGGATGAATCCCGGTATAGAAAAAGCCAATTTGCAGGCTCGAATTCTCATTGAGAACTCTTTCATACTTCAATACACCCGTTCTGATGAAGGGACTGAACAGGTCTGTCTTGATATTGTTCATCTTCTGCGCCAGTAAACCGGAGGAAAAAATAAACAGGGCCAAACCAATTATTGTAATTTTTTTCATCAATGCTCTTTTTGAGTAACTTTTCCTCGTTTTACGGCAAAAAACCTATTTGGTTACCACTCATCAGATTTGATTGGCGACAGCCTGCTCCACCTCCTTAATATTCAGGTAGGTATCATGGTTATAGATGGGTTTTTGGGCCCAGGATCTTTTCATGAGTACCAGGGCCTCCTTGTGATGGCCCTGCTTATGCAGGCCCCATCCCTTGGTATCCAGAAACACCCAGCTGTCGGGTTGCATGGCAAGGGCCCTGTCTATCAATTCAATTCCTTCATCCACATTGATCTCATTGTCGAATAAAAACCAGGCCAGGTTATTGAGCCTGTAAGGATTCTAACGACCTGGATGCATCAAGCTGTTTTTTAAGTGGAACCTCCTGTAATTTACTACTTTTTTTTATTTTGAAAATCCTTTGTACAACCTTTTCCATGCAATGGTACGTTGTTTTTCGGTGCGGGAATCATCCGGGTAGTTCGGGCTGTAAAGCAATGGTTTTTCCCTGATCACCAGCTCACCGTTTCTTACAAATCCTTCTCCCCGCTCGCTCAGGTGTTGTACCATCTTTTCTCTCCATAGTTCCAGCGTCCTGCGGTACTTTTTGTTTCCGGATAGTTCCACTTCTTCGCCCGGATCCTTTTTCAGGTTAAAGAGCTGCTCCTGTCCTGTACTGAAATACCAGATATATTTCCATGTGCCGTCTGTTAAGGCGCACCAGTAGTTCTCCCTGGAGTAACATGTTGCATGTTCCAGATCTATATAGGAACGCCATGGGGAAGATGGGTCTTTTATCAGGTTTAGCAGGGAGATGCCATCCATATCGGCCGGTATTGATTCGCCTGCAGCATCCAGGAAGGTCGGCAGGAAATCGCGTAGTTCCACCACGTTTTCCAGCTTTGAACCTCTGGCCAGGTTAATGTCATATCCAGCAGGCCATTTTAACAGGTAGGGGATATTGGCCGATCCTTCGTAAGGGTAAGTCTTCCTCCAGTGATGGTGATCACCCAGCATATCGCCATGATCGGAGGTAAAACAGATGATGGCATTTTCATACATTCCCTTCTCCTTTAAAGCTTTAATGATTTCTCCCACCATATGGTCAATGAAGGTAATGTTGGCATAATAGTGTCTCCGGCTGTTTACAGCATGGCTTGTTCCGAAGTTGGAAAAGGCAGCATCCGGGCCTTCCTGTACGGAATCGAGATTATGACACCAGTCACCGATATAGGGTTCAGGTATCTTCGCATCTTTGTACATATCCAGGTATCGCTGAGGCGGGTCATAGGGACTGTGCGGCCGTGCAAAGGAAACTTTCAGGAAGAGGGGTTGGTCGCGGTTGTAATTATGGATCAGTTCAACTGCTGTCTGTCCGGTCCAGTAAGTGGGATGCAACTGCTCATCCAGCCTGTATACACCGGCCGCATGTTCATTCCAGCCAATACCGGTCTCATCGGGGTCAACTCCGGGAGCATGCAGCTTGAACCAGTCCCGGTAGTCACTTACAAAACCATCCTGTTCCACCCTTCCGCTTTCATCAACCAGGGTGCCGTTAAATCCATGCAGGGACTTCTGAGGGTACCAGTGCATCTTCCCGATGCCAAAGGTGTAATATCCTGCCTCTTTCAGCATGCGAGGAAGCTCATACCTGTACCTGCGTGCTACCCGGCCGTATCCCAGCATTCCGTGGTGCCAGGGCGACAGACCGGTAAGTAAACCGGAACGGGCCGGTGTACAGCTGGGAACAGAGGAATAGCCATTGACAAATGTGACCCCCCCGGCGGCCAGTTGATCAAGGTGGGGTGTAATGATCACATCATTTCCCATACAACCCAGGGCATCGGCCCGTTGCTGATCAGTCATAATGAAGATGATGTGGGGTTGTTTTTGCTGGCCGTGTATCCATGATGGAACCAGCAGGATGGCAAGGATCAGTGCAATTGTTTTCATCATAAAGAGTGATTCAATAGAACATATATGGTGCTTTATTAATCTGAATCTTGTAATTTACTGCTTTTGTTTTTACCTAAATCACAAAAACCCATGAAAAATTTTTATTCAATAAAACAGTACATACTGGTTTTACTCGGGTTACTGGTTGGTTATACCGGTTATGGACAGAGATGCACCCCGGATGAAAAACCCAATATTCTTTTTATTGCCGTGGATGATATGAATGACTGGGTCGGTTTTCTGGATGGCAATCCGGGAATGAAGATCCATACCCCGAATATTGACCGTTTTGCAGCTTCATCCATGATCTTCACCAACGCCCATACACCTGCACCGGCATGTGCACCGGCCAGGACAGCCATCCTGACAGGGGTTCATCATGCGCGTTCAGGAGTAGGAAATGTATATTGGGGAGACGGACCAAAATGGCGGGAATTTCCTGCATTGAAAGATGTGGAAACCCTGGAACAATTCTTTAAGAACAGGGGGTACAAAACGTTGGGTGCGGGCAAGATCTATCACAGCCAGGCGCCACCCTGGACCGCCACAAGTCAGGCAGAGCCGGCCAACTGGGACTTCTATTTCCCGAGTGCATATATTTCACATCCCTTTCAGATAAGGGCACCCAAAGAGGTCATCTATCCCCCGGATGTGGATAATGAAAGCCGGCCCGGGGGGAAAGGATGGTGGACATGGGGCCCCATACAGGTCCCGGATAATAAAATGGCGGATTACCATGTAGTCGACTGGGCCCGATACCAGCTCAGTCAGGAGCATAAAAAACCTTTTTTTCTGGCTGCCGGGGTATGGAAACCACACGATCCCTGGGAAGTGCCCCGGAAATACTTCGATCTTTATCCCCTGGATAGTATTGTCTTGCCGGTGTGTAAGGAGAATGATCTTGATGATGCGGTTGATCACGGAAGGCGATGGATATTCCAGTGGGTGGTCGATAATCATCAATGGAAAAAAATCGTACAGGCATATGCGGCTGCTATCACTTTTTCAGATGCCATGGTGGGACGATTGCTGGATGCTTTTGAAAATTCTCAATACGCAGACAATACCATTGTGGTTTTATGGTCGGATCATGGTATGCATATGGGTGAAAAAGAGAATTTCGAAAAGTTCACCCTGTGGGAAGAATCGACCCGGGTCCCCCTGGTGATTTCGGTACCGGGTTTAACCAGGGCAGGATCCCGGTGTGATCAACCGGTTAGCCTGATGGATATTTATCCGACCCTGGCTGAGTTGACCGGATTTGAGCGGCCTTCTCACTTGGACGGGCAGAGCCTGGTTCCCCAGATAAAAGATCCGGAAGCCGGAAGAAAGCCTGTCATTACCAGTTATAAGTTTGCCTGGGCCGAAAAGCCCTTCTCAGGTCATGCTGTAAGAAGCAGGCGCTACCGCTACATCTATTATCCTGAGATCAACCGGGAAGAACTATATGATCATGAAACTGATCCGAATGAGTGGGATAATATTGCTTATCAGAAAGCATATAAATCCATCATTGATGAACACCGGGCCATTTTGCTGGAAATGATGCCTGATCTATCATGGGAAGAGGACACTCACGGTCAATAGCTGCAGTTCAAACCCAGGACAGTTCAAACCGGGAAAATACAATCCGGGAATTCCCCGCCAAATGAGTTGATACACACGTTGATGGTAAAAGGTTTGAGACTGATTTAAGATTCTTTAACAGTCGTATTAAGATTTCTTAACACAAGAAATGAAGCAAGATTCACTTTTGTGCGTCTATTTGTATGGATGATACAACAGTGGGAAATGCAGATTATTAAAAACAAATCGTTATGAACCAAAATCAAATTT
>JANTFK010000047.1 GCA_024763595.1 Bacteroidales bacterium
TTCCGACCCCGGCGGATTCTCGGGTTTTGAGAATCTGGCGGCCCTTTTTGGATACTCCCTGCAGGTATATGTGGATTTTTCAGGGTATACAGATATAGCCATCGGGGTGGCTCTCCTGCTTGGATTCCGCCTGCCGAAAAACTTCAATTCGCCCTATAAGGCCACCAATGTGGGGAATTTCTGGAAGCGCTGGCACATCTCCCTTTCAAGCTGGCTGAAAGATTACCTCTACATTCCCCTGGGGGGCAACCGGAAAGGGCGTCTCATGACCGACGTGAACCTGATGATCACCATGCTGCTTGGCGGTTTATGGCACGGAGCCAGCTGGCAGTTTATGGTTTGGGGAGGACTCAATGGAGTCGGGCTGGTCGTCTATAAATTGTGGAGGCGTATCTCGCCCTATGAAAACAGCAAACACTGGGCTGTCCGCTTCTGGAAGATCTTCAATACCTTTCTCTTTATCACCTTCACCCGGATCTGGTTCCGGTCCGAATCCATGGAGAAGGCCAACCAGCTGATCCACCAGGTCCTGCATGAATTCAACGGGCGTATCGTTCCGCAGGTAATCTGGAGTTACAGGCTGGTATTCGGCGTGATGGCGCTTGGATATTTTACGCACTGGGTTCCCGACAGCTGGAAACGCAACCTGCTCAATGGTTTTATCAATACGGCCCTGTGGGTCAAGATCGTGATTACGATCCTGGTTATATTTATCATTTACCAGTCCTGGTCGGCCGATCTGCAACCCTTTATCTACTTCCAATTTTAACTATCTTTGAGCAGCCATAGTTAAAAGATTCGCCCATACGATGCGTATACGATCCGGTAACTGTCCCTTCAGGTCCAACCCCCTTCCAAGTTTTTCCATCCTGGCCATCGTTGTGCTCTATATGGCCATCAATTTTATGCATCACAGCTGGACCAGGGTGGAGCCGGGTGAGCGGGGTGTGATCCGGTGGGATGTGATCTCTTACTACAGCTACCTGCCTGCTGCCTTTATCTATGGCGACGTGACACTGGGGTTTCTGGATGATCCTCCCGAAGGTTTTGTGAACGACAGCAAATTCTGGCCCTCCACCATTGAAAATGGGAACAAACTGATCATTACATCCATGGGATTATCGGTCCTCTATGCTCCCTTCTTTTTTGTGGCACACGGATTGGCCCCCCTGTTCGGGCAGGCCAGGGATGGCTTCAGCTCCATTTACCAGTTTTTCCTGGTCATCAGCGCCCTGGTTTATGTGACCCTGGGTTTTGTGATCCTGAAAAACATGCTGTTGCGGTATTTTAAACCGCTGACCACCGCCATCACACTGATTGCCATTGCTTTTGGCACCAACCTGCTCTACTATTCCACCTATGAAGCAGCCATGGCCCATTCTTACGGGTTTTTCCTGATCGTACTTTTTATTTATCTGGTGGACCGTTGGTATCAAAGACAAACGCTTCCGCTTACACTGCTTACAGGTTTTCTTTTCGGCTTTATCGCCCTGGTCAGGCCCACCAACATCCTGGTGATCTTTATCCTGCTGTTCTGGGATGTGAAATCGATCCGGGAGCTGATGAGCCGGATCATCTTTTTTCTGCAGAAGTTTCACCTGGTCCTGCTGATGATGGCCGGGTTCATAGTGGCCTGGATTCCCCAGTTTCTTTACTGGAAAGCCATCACCGGCCATTTTCTCTATTTCTCCTATGCCGCTGAAGGGGCCTCTTTTTTCTGGGCGCATCCCCGGATCATGCAGAGCCTGTTTGGTTTCAAGAAGGGATGGTTTATCTATACCCCCATGATGCTGATTTCGGTGGCAGGGATCATCCCGCTCAGGAAAAGGTTGCCAAGGCTGTTTCTCCCTGTGCTGCTTTTGTTGCTTTCGGCCATCTATGTGCAAAGCGCCTGGTGGTCCTGGTGGTTCGGAGGGGGGTTCGGACTGAGGGCATACATCGATCTGTATGGTGCGCTGGCCTTTCCCTTTGCAGTGGTGGTGGAACGTATCGTTGCCGAACGGAGCAACATTCGCAGGTACACTGGCTTGTCCCTCATCGGCCTGCTGTTGCTGCTGCAGTTGTTCAACACCTACCAGTACCGCAGGAACATCATTCATTATGTGGGAATGAACCGCTATACCTATTTAAGGTCTTTTCTCCGGACAGATTATCATCCCGGTCACTGGACGCACCTCACCATGCCTGATTACCAGTTGGCCAGGAAGGGGATCTATGTTTTTTATCTGACAGGGAATCAGTATGATTACCTGGCTGAAATGGAGCGGCCCGAAGCCATGGATGCGGTCAGAGAGATGATCCTGAAAGACCGCCGGCTTGTGAAGGAGATCGGCTGGTTTGCAAAGCGTGAGGGGATCGAACCGGACCGGGCTATGGAGGAAGTTGCTGAAAGAATGTATCTTAGTATGACCAAACAATAACCTATGCTTCACAATAAAACAGTTGCAGTTGTCATACCGGCCTACAATGAGGAGGCCCAGATCGGAAAGGTGCTGGAGCGCATGCCCGCTTTTGTGGACCGGATGGTGGTGGTCAATGATTGTTCGCACGATGCTACGGTCCGGGTGGTTATGGAACACATAGAGCGCGACGGTACCGGATTTGGTTCGGATAGGATTGTACCCCGGATCATTGAGCGCAACGATTACAATGAAGCGGAGATGGTGCTGCAGGAACATGACAGGCAGGAAATTGAACGTTTTGTGCCCTCGGAGGTGGCCAACGATGATCCTGCTAACAGCCGGGTCATCCTGATCAACCATCTGAAAAACGGAGGTGTGGGTGCGGCCATTGCCAGGGGATATAAATGGTGTAAGGATCATCAGATCGACTGTACGGCGGTCATGGCAGGTGACGGCCAGATGGACCCCGGTGAACTGGAAGCCATCTGTGTTCCGGTGATCATGGAGGGGATCGATTATGTAAAGGGGAACCGGCTGATCCACCGCAGTGCCAAATATGTGATCCCGCGCACACGCTATATGGGAAACTCCATGTTATCCATTATGACCAAGATGGCCTCGGGATACTGGCGGGTCTCCGATACGCAAACCGGGTACACGGCCATCTCGCTGGAAGCACTGAGGAAGATTGACCTGCCGGGCATCTATAAAAGGTATGGCATGCCCAACGATATGCTGGTGAAGCTGAACCTGGCCAGGTGCACCATCCGGGAGGTGGAGATCAAACCGGTCTACCGCATCGGGGAAAACTCCAAGATGAGGATCATGAAGGTGATCCCCCGGGTCTCATGGTTGTTGATGAAAGCCTTCTTCAGGCGCCTCTGGGTACGCTATTTCAAGCGTGATTTTCATCCCATTTTTCTGCTCTATCACCTGGGGATCTTGCTCTTCCTCGCCTCCGTTCCCTTTCTGGTGGAGATACTGCAGAACCTCTTTGTGGCCGGAAAGGTAACCCCCAACAGCATCCTGGTCATCTATATCTTCCTGGTGATATCGGGATTGCAGTCGTGGCTCTTTGCCATGTGGATGGATATCCAGGACAATGACAGGCTTCAGAAGTAGCTGTTCTCACTGCTCTTTAACAGCGTTCATTGCTCATGAAGAGCGGTTCTCCTTGATCTGAGGAACCTGAGAGTAACGGCCAGGAGAAAAATAAATACCTCTCCCATGATGAACCACAACCTGTTCATGAAAGAGATGGTGGTGGCACTCTCCAGATCCAGGCCGGCCAGGGTGAGGTAACCGACAATGATCCCTTCGCGCAGGCCGAGCCCCGCCGGAAGGATAATGGCGATCAGCCCGAAGGAGACACTCAGCGGGAAGGCAAACATCATCACCGGGGTGACCTCCCCGCTGAAGGCCAGCATGAAGAGGTAAAATCCGGTTGTCCAGCTCACCCAGATGGCCGTTACCGCCCCGATCATGGGCAGCGATTTCCGGATACTTAACAGGGGGACCTCCACCTCTTTTTTAAACAACCTGCGGGTCAGACCGGTGATGCCGTTGTGGACCCGTTCGACAAACAGGAACAGGCTGAGCCCGGCAATGATCAGCAGCACCAGCAGGCTGATCCAGCGGAAACCGTAATAGATCACCGTAGGGATGGCGCTTATAAGGAACCCGGCCCAGAGGTATATGGCCTGCTCTTTGAAGGAGATAAAGGTACGGTTCTTCAGCTCCCTGTTGTTCTGCGACAGGTAACCCGCTCTTCCCAGGATCACCCATACCTTACCCGGGATATATTTGGCAAAGACAGATAGACCGTGGGAGATCAGTGCTTCAGTTCCGCTGTGCCTGAATCCGTGGGACCGGAGGGAGACGTTCCAGCTCACAGTACTGATCCAGAACCCGGCAAAAAGGAGGATAAAGGAGAGCCCCAGGCAGAGCCGGTTATGCACTACCGGGATGATATACTCCTGCCTGACCAGGTAGATGAAGAGGAAGAGGAACGATACAAGGAGCAATATGTTGAATGCCTTTTTCACGAGATACCCTCAAAGATAGCAGTTGGGCACAGAATATTTATATCTTTGAAAGAATTCCATGCATCCGGCTTTCATGTTAAGTATCGTTGTACCGGCTTATCTAGAAGAAAACAGCATCCGGCACCTCTATGAATCCATATTGGGGTCGCTGAACAGGTCCGGTATCGAATTTGAGCTGATCATTGTGGATGACGGCAGCAGCGACCATACCTTTGACCGCATCAGGGAGTTGTCCGAACAGGATGACAGGGTGCTGGGTATCAGGTTGTCCCGAAATTTTGGCCACCAGGCGGCCCTGCTGGCTGGTCTCAGTGAGGCCCGGGGCGACAGGATCTTAATGATGGATGCCGACGGCCAGCACCCCCCCTCCATGATCCGGCCCCTGCTGGACAAACTGGAGGAGGGCTTTGATATTGTAAATACAGTCCGTGAAGATACCCGGGATGCGGGATTTTTTAAGAAACGGAGTTCAAAACTGTTTTACCGGATCTTCAACATGCTTTCGGATGTGAAGATTGTAAGCAATTCTTCTGACTTCCGGATCATGACCCGGGACGCCCTGGAGGCTTTTCTCTCATTTCAAGAACAGAACCGTTTTACCCGGGGCCTGATCAGCTGGATGGGTTTCAAACAAGCATCGTTGCCCTACCGCGCACCTGAACGCTTTTCAGGAAGCAGTAAATACTCGCTCAGAAGAATGTCCAGACTGGCTTTTGCCGGTCTTACCGCATTTTCATCCAAACCGCTGCGTATCAGCACTTACCTGGGGTTGATCGTGCTGACACTGGGGATTGCCTATGCCATCTATACCCTGGTTGTATACCTGCTGGGAAAGAGCAATCCGGGGTGGGCCTCCTTAATGATCACCTTCCTGGTGCTGGGAGGTACGCAACTGTTGATACTGGGGATTATCGGAGAGTACCTGGCCCGCATTTTTAATGAGTCAAAAGGACGCCCCCACTATTTTATCGAACGGAGGACCCGTTAGTTATTCCCTGTTAGAACCAGGGAGTCCAGGAGTATGATCTCCCGGGTTTCCCTGTCAAATTTAAACGGAGGCAGTTTGATCACGGCTACACCTTCCCCTGAATAGACTGTATCCAGTTGCCGGCCGAAATGCTCAACCAGGAGTTTGCGGCTGAAATCTTCCTCAGTGTAGAGAAAATTGAATACCGGATTGGCATACCTCCCTTTCCCTCCGTCATGGTACCAGTTCTCATTGGTCACATGGTAGAAGGGTTTCAGGTTCTGGTTAAAAATGCTGTACACCCTGATGCCTTTCCTGGAAAAAATAGTGGCATGTTTGGCATGCCAGTAGCTGGCGATACCATATGTCAGGTTGTGTTTCTCTTTCAGGCTGTCCAGTATTTCCGACTCTTCCGGATAATAATTTACATAGACACCGATGCTTTTAAGCGTATGGTGTTTGGTCCCGGTCACGATGATCAGCAAGAGAAGCACTGCAGGAAGCAGATGTGCCATGATATGTGTGGTTACCCGGAACTGCCCGAATTTTTCCAGATGAATGCTGATCAGATACAGCGCTCCTACAGGTCCCAGTAACAGGGCCGGAAAACTGTAGCGGATATGTGCCGGACCGAGGAAGTTTCCGTTTATCACCGGGGTCAGCAGGACGCCGACCACCTGGATCCAGAGGAAAAAGATCAGCATGTAGGAGCAGGTCTCCTTTTCTTCCATCCTCTTTCTGATAAAGGCTCCCAGGTACCACAGCAGGTAAAAGGGGGCGGACAGCATGAAGGCGAGCATCAGGATGATCATCCATCGCTGAACGGGCTCATCCCGGATGATCGAAACCAGGTAACCGGTGAGGTGATGAAAGGAGGGAACAATATTGGAGAAGTTGAACATCTTCCAGTCGGTGGCAATGAAGTGCAGGAGGGAACCATTGTAAAGTTTTCCAAAGAACCACATTCCCAGGAAAGAGCCGGCCAGTGTAACCGCCAGTAGCTTATAGTTACGGTATTCCCGGTGATCCCGGATGATGACCAGTGCCATCAGCACCAGCAGCGGGAAAGTAAATGCAATCAGGAAGAGCCGGTCCGAAAGGCTTGCCAGTATGGAGAGCAGGCCCGTTATGAGCAGTGCCCCGGTTTTGCCGGTACTCAGGTAGTTTCGGGCAACGATCATGGCCAGCAGGCTGTTGATGAAGAACCCGCAATGATAGGATGGAACCAGCAACTGGAAAATAATCAGCGGATCTTCTCCGGTAACCGGGCCCGCAAGAAACAATAACAATACCGTACCCAGTAGTATGTGGACCTCCCTGGATGTTGCCGGGGACCAGCTCTTGAACGCATGGTACATCAGGAACATCACGGACAGGAATTGTACGATACTGAAGACAAATGAAGTCAGTGCAGTCTTTTTCAGGATGGCCATCATTCCCATGTAAGCGATCATGTCGGGAAAAAAATTGGGGGAGGAGTTCAGGTGCCATCCTTTCAGTCCGGAACCATGCACAAAAAGATCGAGGTATATGGAGGGAAGATAGAGGGTGTCGGAATTGAAAAAGAGATTAATGTTCCACGATTCCGTACTGATCCCCAGCAGCAGCATGACAAGCAGTCCGCCAGCGATAAAAATGAACAGGTGCAACGCCTTTATACTGACCTCTTTCTTCACAACCGGCCGGTTAGGTGGTCCCATTGGAGATAGGCATGGCGTAGCTTACCACATCCTTTCCGGTGATATCTTTCTCACACAGGATGATCAGGCGTTCCAGCACATTGCGGAACTCCCGGATGTTGCCTGTCCAGTTGATCTTCTGCAACTCCCTGATGGCATCCTCCCTGATGACCCGTAGAGGTGTACCGTACTCTTCGCAGATCTGTTGATTGAAGTGCCCGGCCAGCAAAGGAATATCCTCCAGCCGTTCATTGAGGGAGGGCACGTGGATCAGGATCACACTGAGGCGGTGGTAAAGGTCTTCACGGAAACGGTTTTTCTCAATCTCCTCCTTCAGGTTTTTATTGGTGGCAGCCACCACGCGCACATTTACGCTGATATCCTTATCGCTTCCCACCCTGGTGATCTTATTCTCCTGTAATGCCCTCAGCACCTTGGCCTGTGCAGAGAGGCTCATATCGCCGATCTCATCCAGGAAGATGGTGCCTCCGTCGGCCTGCTCGAATTTACCTTTGCGCTGCTTGATGGCCGAAGTGAAAGCACCTTTTTCGTGCCCGAAGAGCTCACTCTCGATCAGTTCCGAAGGGATGGCGGCACAATTGACCTCCACGAAGGGAGCGGAAGCACGCTGGCTGTTTTCATGGAGGGAGCGTGCCACCAGTTCCTTTCCGGTTCCGTTGGCCCCGGTGACCAATACCCTGGCATCGGTGGGTGCCACTTTCTGAATGATCTCCTGCACCTTCTTAATGGCATCCGATTCACCCACCATCTCATACTTTTTGCTCACTTTCTTTTTGAGGACCCTGGTTTCGGTAATCAGGTCCGATTTATCCAGGGCATTCCGGATGGTGATCAGGAGCCTGTTCAGATCCAGCGGTTTTTCTATAAAATCATAAGCCCCTTTTTTAATGGCCTCCACAGCATTGTCAATGTTGCCGTGTCCCGATATCATGATCACCTGGGCATCGCCCTCCTCCTCAAAGATCTTTTCAAGCACCTCCAGTCCGTCCATCTCCGGCATTTTGATATCGCAAAGTACGATATCATATGAACCTTTCCGGTATTTCTCCAACCCTTCGGCTCCATGTTCGGCCAGGTCCACAGTGAACTTTTCATATTCAAGGATCTCCTTCAGCGTATTGCGGATGCTCCTTTCATCGTCTATTACAAGGATATGTGCCATCTATCAAGAAATTAGATCTCCGCCAGTTCTGATAAGACACCCTCTTTCAGGGCAAACTCAGAATGGTGGAGTTGCCGTATGTGGCATTCACGTATCACAAAACTAACAAAAATAGTAGCGGCCACAATCATCTCCACCCTTACCGGCTCCATGCCCGGCATTGCCTTACGCTCGTCCAGTGTGGAACGCACCAGTACCCGGTGCAGGTATTTGTACTCCTGCATGGGTATCTCCCTGCCATAAGAGTGGTCGGGATCCTGTCCTGTCCGGTGCAGTATCAGCGTGTGAAAGGTATCGAACGATCCGGATGCACCGATCAGTGCAACGGGTTTTGTCTTTTCAACCGCCTCCATCAAAGGCCGGAGTTTCTGCCTGAAATAGGATTCCAGGGCCAGGACCTCATCACTGGTGATGGGTTCGGAGAGATCAAACAGCTCCAGCAGCCGGGCCATACCCAGCTCAAAGCTGTGTTTCCACAGGATACCCGTCCGGTTACAGATGATAAATTCGTTACTGCCACCACCGATATCCAGGATCATTACATTTTGATCGCCTAATGCAACGGTCTGGCGCACCCCTTTGTAGATCAGTTCTGCCTCCCGGTCGCCGCTGATCACCCTCACCCGGAAACCATAACGCTTTTCCACCTCCCTGGTAAACTCCTCTCCATTCATGGCATTCCGTATGGCTGAGGTGGCATACGCCCTGATCTCATCCACATTATATTGCCGGATAACTGCCATGTGAGTCTCAATGGCCGTCAGTCCCCGCTCAAATGCATCGCCGGTGATCCGGTTCTGCTGAATGCCGCCTTTACCCATTTTCACAGGCTGTTTACTTCTTTGAAGGATATGGAAACCATGCTTACCGGTTTGCGCGATCAGCAAATTAAAGGTATTGGTACCGAAGTCCAGGATGGCATAAGTCATGGAACCTGTGAAGTTAACTGTACCTGAGCCATTTCCAGATCTCCCTGTAGCTGTTTTTCTTCCCGTACATCAGGATACCCGTGCGATATATTTTACCTGCCATCCAGGTCATTCCCAGGAAGGTTGCCAGGAGCAGTGTCCCGGACAGGATCACCTGCCACCAGGGAACACCAAAGGGGATCCGGACCATCATGACCACAGGTGAGGTAAACGGAATGATGCTGAACCAGAAAGCCAGGGCGTTGTCGGGATTATTAATGGCACTGATCATTACGTAGATCCCCAGTATCAGGGGCAGGATCACCGGCAGGATCATTTGCTGGGTATCTGTTTCATTATCCACTGCTGAACCGATCACCGCAAACATGGCTGCATAGAGCAGGTATCCGAAGATGAAATAGAATATAAATGACCCGATCATCACGCCCGGATTGATCGATTTAAGAGAAGCGAAGATCTGGGTGGCAATATCTGCATCTTCATTACCGGGCGCTTCATTACCGGGCGTTTCACCACCGGGTGCTTCACCATTGATCCCTTCACCTGCATTGTTGTCAGCCGGTTCTTCAAACAGGTCCGAGGCGATGACCTGTTCGGTGGGGGTCCGGTTCAATTCCGGGAAAAAAGCCGCCTTCAGCCCGGTAATCAGCAGGAGTGAGAAAATTACCCAGATCAGGAACTGCGTGAGCCCGGTCAGGCCTACCCCGATGATCTTTCCCATCATCAGTTGAAAGGGGCGAACCGAACTGACGATCACTTCGATAATCCGGCTCACCTTCTCTTCAATGACTCCCCGCATCACCTGTGACCCGAAAAAGAAGATAAAAAAGAAGATCAGCATCCCGGCCAGGTAGCCCACACCCATAACCACGCCCGTATTGCTTTCCTGTGTCTTCCCGTCCCTGGTCCATTTAATGTTCTTTACCTGGATGTTGGTCTCTACCTCTGCCATGATCTTTTCAAGGTCCGGAATATCATGTGTGGACAGCTTCAGGTGCTCAATTTCATTCTCCATGGCACGTTTGATATACGCGGTAACCTCCACGGAAGTCTGTTTGGTGGAATAGATCAGTGAAGATGCGGAGGCAAGGATGTTGGATGGTATAAACAACAGGGCATAATACCCCGACTCTTCAAACCCCGTCCTGAATGTCTCAATGGGAACACCTTCAACCACCTTGAACTTTAGGTACCTGGTCCCCGGGATCACAAAAGTGGGACCGTTTGCACTGTATTCAGTAAACAATTTTGAATCGTCAATGACCACCACGGTTTTCTCCTCCGTATCCTCCCTGGTGGCAAAATACATGGGGATCAGTATATATGCGGCAAAGATAAAGGGGCCCAGTACGGACATGATGATAAAGGATTTCTTCCTTATGCGGGTCAGGTACTCCCGCTGAATGATCAGGAGGATCTTATTCATATCTCAGGACCCTTTCTTTTGAGAGGCGTCGTTGACCACCTGTATAAATATATCGTTCATACCGGGGAGTATCTCCTGAAATGATCTGATCTCAGTGATCTCCGCCAGGTTCCGGATCAGTTCACCGGAGCCTGTTCCCGCTTTCACCCGGATGGTTGCATACTGCTCCCTGCCATCCTTTTCCACGTGCAACAATTCAAACCGGGATTCCAGTCCATTGCCCAGCTTCTCCCGGTCACCCGAGAACACCACCCGGTAGGTATTTTTCCTGTATTTTTCCCTGATCTCCGAGATCTCCCCCTGCAATACCACCTCCGATTCATTGATCAGGGTGATATGGTCACACAGCTCCTCCACCGAGGCCATGTTATGGGTGGAAAAGATGATGGTGGCACCCTGCTCCTTCATCTGAAGGATCTCCTGCTTCAGCAGGTTAACATTGATGGGGTCGAAACCACTGAACGGCTCATCGAAGATAAGCAGCCTGGGCTCATGCAGTACCGTGGTGATAAATTGAACCTTTTGCGCCATACCTTTGGAAAGCTCTTCCACCTTTTTATCCCACCAGGCACCGATTTCAAGTTTACTGAACCATGTTTTCAGGCGTTTCATCGCTTCCTGTCGTGACAAACCTTTGAGCCGTGCCAGGTAAAGCGCCTGTTCTCCCACTTTCATCTTCCTGTAGAGACCACGTTCCTCGGGAAGATAGCCGATCATGGATACATGTTCAGGGGTGATGGGTATCCCTTCAAAAAGAATGGAGCCTTCATCGGGTGCCGTGATCTGGTTGATAATACGGAGCAATGTGGTTTTACCCGCACCATTGGGCCCCAGTAACCCGTAGATACTGCCACCGGGCACCTCCATGGAAACATGATTCAGTGCCCTGTGCCCGTTGAAATCTTTGACAACATTGCTGGCAGTGAGTAGATTAGCTCCGCTGAGCTCGTAAGCTCTGTTCATTCAAAAAAGTTTTTCATGCGATGGAAGAAACCGCTGTCTGATTTATCAGGCCGTGGTGTAAAGTTATCCGATTGTGCCATCTTTTCAAACATTCTGCGCTCTTCTTTATCCAGCGACTTGGGGATCCAGACATTGATCTGCACCAGCAGGTCACCCCGCCCGTAACCGTTTACCTCGGGCAGGCCCTTGCCCCTTAAACGCAGGATCCTGCCCGGTTGTGTGCCCGGTTCGATTTTGATCTTGGCCTTGCCCTCCACAGTCGGGATCTCTACCGTTGTACCCAGGGCAGCCTGCGGGATGCTCAAATGCAGGTTGTAAAGCAGGTCATTTCCGTCCCTGATCAAGGATGGATGATGCTCCTCATGTATGATCACTATCAAATCCCCGTTCACACCACCCCGGCGGGCAGCATTTCCTTTACCGCTCATCTTCACCTGCATCCCTTCTGCTACTCCGGCGGGGATATTGATCTTGATGACCTCCTCCTTCTTGACGATACCTTCACCGTAGCACACATCACATTTCTGACTGATGGTGGTTCCTTCGCCATGACAGGTGGGACAGGTAGATGCGGTTTGCATCTGTCCCAGAAAAGTGTTGGTTACCCGGGTCACCTGTCCGCTCCCGTGACACGTTCTGCAGGTGCTTTTAGCCGTACCGTGTTTGGCACCGGTTCCGTTGCAACTGTCACATGAAACATACTTTTTTACCTTGATCTTCTTCTCTACACCGTTGGCCACCTCCTGGAGGTTCAGCTTCACCTTGACCCTCAGGTTGGATCCTTTGGTGACGCCGCCACCCCTGGACCCGCCACCAAATCCGCCGAATCCGCCGAATCCGCCGAAACCTCCGAAGATATCCCCGAACTGGGAGAAAATATCCTCCATGGTCATACCTCCGTGGAATCCACCGGCTCCGCCATTTTCAAATGCAGCATGGCCAAACTGGTCATATTTGCTGCGTTTTTCAGGATCGGATAGTATCTCATACGCTTCGGCTGCCTCTTTGAAACGCTCTTCAGCTGCCTTATCACCCGGATTCTTGTCCGGATGGTTTTGCAATGCCTTTTTCCGGTAGGCTTTCTTAATCTCATCCT
>JANTFK010000048.1 GCA_024763595.1 Bacteroidales bacterium
AATTGTACAAAACCATTATCAAGCACCGGCAGAAATTTAATAATATTCAAGGTATAGATTACCAAACACATTATCCCGCGAAAATACAAATTTGTCCGCCTGAAGAATTGCTAAATAATTGGAGAAAAGACTACGAAGACTTACAAGAAAGTTTTATCTACGACAAATCAAAAAAAACATTCGACGAATTGGCAGCCCGAATGCTGGAACTAACAAAATTAATAAGAAAAATGGATTTAAATATTGATGAATATATATAAACGGAATAGTAAATTGGAAATTTGGTGTTCCAAAACGCCCAACGTCTCATATATTTACCGTTCAGCGGATGAAACCTCATTGCGGATCACAGTACAATCATGATCATGTTTGCAAATGACAGCACCGAAAGTAGTTCTCAGATACCGTAACCTTACAGTTGAGGTGGAGAGCACGCCCGGTGAGGAGCTGCTGGAGCATATGCACACTACTGTAATGGGCCAGCCGGGCGGACTGCGGTATCTGCATACCAACCTGGCTGACCGTCTGCTTTCCCCGGGTGAAAATTATTTCATGTACCTCAGGAAATCGGGGAAGATGCTGGGATCGGTGGGTTTTCTGTGCAAGGATACTGAAACGGCGGGATTCAGGCATGACAGCTGGTTGATCAGGTACTTCTCCATTAAGGCCCCCATGCGCAGTGTGCCTGTCAAAAGAAAAGAGCGGGCAGACCCTACAGATGAATCCAGACAGGCTTCCGTGCTGGGACGCTTCATTCAGCCCGTTTTTGCAGAACCATCCCAACTGAGGGAGCATGGTGATGCGGAGTCCCCCGCCATCATCTATGCCATCATTGAACAAAAGAACCTTCGCTCCATGAATTTCAGTACCCGGATGGGGCTGGAAACTGTGGGTGTTGTAGCCGGTTTTAGTTTCAGCCGGTTAAACCCCCGGAGGTCGGACCGGATGGAACAGCTGGCACAGCATGAGCAGGATGCCATGCTGGTTTTGCTGAAGGCATATTATAAATCCTATACACTTTTCTTTCCCGATCCTCTTTTTAAGAATGATGACTACTATGTGATCAAAGAAGCGGGCAGGATTGTGGCCGGTCTTCAGATTTACCGTGTGACCTGGCGCATTCTTGATTTCGGCGGCGGATTGGCGAACAGTGTCATCCGGCTGTTGACCCGGTTTCCCGGGGTGAAGAAGCGCCTCAATCCCGGAGCGATGCATTTGCTTGCTTTTGACGGGATCTATTGTGAGACAGGTTATGAAACGGCACTTTATGAACTGATGGAGGGTGTGCTGGAAAGTACCGGAACCTATATGGGCATGCTGATGATGGACAACTCATCCGGATTGTTCCGGATTTTCA
This sequence comes from Bacteroidales bacterium, assembly GCA_024763595.1. Lineage (GTDB taxonomy): Bacteria > Bacteroidota > Bacteroidia > Bacteroidales. The sequence goes on from JANTFK010000048.1 coordinate 1,358, forward strand.
GTGAGAACCGTAAACTGGGGCCGGTGCACAGGGTGATCGGTACTTTTTATGCAGATGTCCGCGTACGCTTTATCCATACACCCGAACCGGTCAGGCGCTACTTCCTCGACCATCCCACCTATATCCCTACCTATGATAACGCTTAATACCAGACATGATGATATCTACCGGCATAGCGGGTTTTGAGATCCGGAAAGCACAGAAAGAAGATGTCCCTGTGATCCTGAGATTCATCAGGAAACTGGCCGAATACGAGCGGCTCACACATGAAGTCGTGGCCACCGAAGAGCAACTGGAGAAATACCTGTTTGGGAACTCACCGGTAGCTGAGGTACTCATCGGTTATGCCCATGGGGAACCGGTTGGATTTGCCCTCTATTTCTATAATTTTTCCACCTTCCTGGCCCGGCCCGGCATTTACCTGGAGGATCTGTTTGTGGATCAAGCATACCGTGGGAAGGGTTACGGAAAATCTCTCCTGGCCTGCCTGGCAAAGCTGGCAGTGGAGAAGGGTTGCGGAAGGCTGGAATGGGCCGTACTGGACTGGAACGAGCCTTCCATTAATTTTTATAAATCCCTGGGAGCAAGGGCTATGGACGAGTGGGTCATTAACAGGGTCGCGGGCGATGCTTTGAGGAAACTGGCCGAAGCGTTTTAACTATTCCTGAAAAGCCCTATTTTTACGTCCGGCGTGTAACCAATTTTACGTCCGGCGTGTAAACCAACCCACCCTGTATGGATATTGTTATCAAGCCCGTATGTTCCCGGAACGATCTTTGGAAGTTCATTCATCTTCCAGCCACGATCCATAAGGATCACAAGAACTGGATCCCTCCCCTTTATTCAGATGAATGGGGGTTCTTCGATGAGCGAAAAAACAAGGCATTTGCACACGCTGACGTGATCATGCTACTGGCTTACATGGGGGAAGAACCGGTGGGCAGGATCATGGGAATTATCAATTACAAATACAATGAGATGCACCGGGAAAAGCATGCCCGGTTTAATTTCCTGGAAACGTGGGATGATATGGAGATCACCCGTACCCTTTTACAGTACCTGGAAGACTGGGCCCGCATTAAAGGGATGGAGAAGCTGGTGGGACCACTTGCTTTCTCTGACAAGGATCCGCAGGGGTACCTGATCTCGGGGTTTGATGAACCTGTTGTCATTGCTTCTCATTGCAATTTTGAATACATAGTCGAACATTTGAAATCCCTGGGCTTTCAAAAGGATATTGATCTTGTGGTGTATAAGATCCCCATTCCGGAACGGACCCCTGAACTCTATCAGCGGATTGCCGAACGTGCCCGGAAGAATAACCCGGGGATCCGGTTGCTGGAGTTTACCCGCAGGAAGGAGCTGAAGCCCTGGATAAGACCCATCTTCACGCTGATCAATGAGACCTTCACCGATATTTATGGATTCATGCCGTTTACCCTGGAGGAGATGGATGATTTTGCCAACCGCTACCTGCTGATCATGAATGCCCGGTATATCAAAGTGATGGTGAATGAACGAAATGAGCCAGTGGCATTTGTGATTGCCATGCCTGATATCAGTGAAGGGATCAAAAAGTCGCGCGGGTACATTCTGCCTTTTGGAATTATCCGCATACTGCTGGCAGGAAGAAGAACCCGGCAGTTGAATCTTTTACTGGGAGCCATACATCCCGGATATCAGAAGAGGGGACTGGATACCATCATGGGGTCTGCTATGCTTGATTCGGCACGGCAGGGGAACCTGACCCATATGGACAGTCATCTGGAGATGGAGACCAACACCAGGGTAAGGGCCGAAATGGAGTATATGGGAGGTCAGGTATACAAGACCTACCGCATTTTCGGTAAATCACTGAAACGGTTCACAAAAGCAGAAGCAACAGAAAAAATGAGGAAACTGGCCGAATTAGCGTGTGGTTAAACCTCTGGTAATTATCACCGGGATGACATATTTTCGTATCAGATCAGGATCTTCAAATTCATCCATTTATCAATTCTTTCAGGATTTAAAAGAGGCCATTGCGGGCTCGGAACGGGACTTTACCCGGATCCCTTTACGCAAAGCCATTCTGTTGCTCAGTATCCCTATGGTCCTGGAGATGATTATGGAATCGGTTTTTGCGCTGGCGGATATTTTTTTCGTTTCCCGCCTGGGAGCTGAGGCGGTTGCCACAGTGGGCATCACCGAATCGTTGATGACCATTATCTACGCCATTGGAATCGGCCTCAGTGTGGGGACCACCGCACTGGTCTCACGCAGGATCGGTGAAAAGCGTCCCGGGGAGGCTGCTGTTGCAGCGGTTCAGGCTATCTTCACAGGGCTCGTGGTCTCACTCCTTTTCTCGGTGACCGGGATCTTTTTTGCCAGGGACCTGCTTGGGTTAATGGGTGCCTCGGAGGCCACCGTTGAGATGGGGTACATGTATCCTGCCATTATGCTGGGGGGGAACGGGGTGATTATGCTGCTCTTCATTATCAATGCAGTATTCAGGAGTAGTGGTGATGCGGCTATCTCCATGCGGATACTCTGGTTTGCCAATATCCTGAATATTATACTGGATCCGCTGCTGATCTTTGGACTTGGCCCGTTCCCTGAACTGGGGGTCCGGGGGGCTGCGGTTGCCACCAATACAGGAAGGGGAATAGCGGTTATTTACCAGTTATATCTGCTTGGTAAAGGCAGGTACAGGGTCAAAGTGCGGGCAAACCAGGTGGTGATCAGGATCAAAGAGATGGTTAAACTGGTGAAACTCTCCCTGGGAGCCATCGGACAGTATATCATTGCCACTTCTTCCTGGATCTTCCTGGTCTGGGTGGTAACCAGTCTGGGAGAAGATGTAGTGGCCGGCTATACCGTGGCTATCCGGATCATCATGTTCGTTTTGCTTCCCTCATGGGGTATGGCCAACGCAGCAGCCACACTGGTTGGACAGAACCTGGGGGCGAATAAACCCGAAAGGGCTGAACGATCGGCCTGGGTAGTGGGTATCGGTAATATGGTCTTCCTGGGTCTGGTGTCGGTCATCTTCATTGCGATCCCCGGTGCTTTTATCGGTTTCTTTATTGATGGTGTTGCGGAACCGGTTGTTTTTCAGAGCGGTGTGACCTGTCTCAGGGTGGTTAGTTTTGGTTTCCTGATCTATGCCATGGGAATGGTCATGATCAATTCCATCAATGGGGCAGGGGATACTGCCACACCGGTCTGGATCAATTTCATCGCATTCTGGCTCATAGAGATCCCGCTGGCCTATCTGTTTACCCATGTAATGGAACTTCATATCAACGGGGTCTGTTATGCCATCCTGATCGGAGAGGCCGCCCTGACATTTATTGCCATAGAGGTATTCAGGCGGGGAAAGTGGAAACTCAAAAAAGTGTAGGCTCAGCGCCTGGATATAATCCGGCCCGTGAGACTGGTGACCGATGTGGCAAAGATCACTACCGATATGGAACTCAACGGCATTAGTATGGCGGCTACAATGGGGGAGAGGTGCCCGGATATGGCAAAACTGATACCAACCAGGTTGTAGAGAAAAGAGATGAGAAAACTGATCTTCACAATCCGTAATGAAGTTTTTGTAAAGTTGATGAACCGGGCCAGTTTCGGGAATCGGCCGGCTTCCAGCACAGCATCACTGGCAGGGGAGAAATGATAGACTTTGTTGGCAATGGTCAGTGATACATTGCTTTGCATGAGCGCACCGGCATCATTCAGACCGTCACCGGTCATCAATACAGTATGACCGTCGCGCTGTAAATCTTTGATAAATCCGGCCTTCTGACCGGGCCGCTGGTTAAACAGCATATGCTCCCGTTTAAAATATGCTGTCAGGTTTTCTGTCTCCGAATCATTGTCCCCCGAAACCAGGTAGAGGTCAAACCGCTCTGCCAGGGTTTTCAGGACCTCCCCGACCCCTTCCCGGTACTGGTTTGAAATGCTGTAATAACCTGTGTAGCTACCTTCCACAGCCACATGTACTTCCGTGGTTTTGCGGGCTTTTGATCTGTTTGAACCGGTGACGTACTCTTCCGATCCGACCTTGATATCCATCTGGTTTGCCCTGCCAAATATGCCTCTTCCCGATACTTCTACAAAGTGCTCCGGCTGATGGTAGTCAGCCTCTGATAAATGTGCTGCAATGGCATTGCTCAGCGGGTGGGTGGACTGCCGTACCAGGGAGAATATGGCGCTCTCTTCCTGAGGCGAGAGGGCTCTTCCCCTGTACCGGATGTTATGCTCATTGGGCCTGGTAAGTGTACCGGTCTTATCAAAAACGATGGTATCCACATGGGAAAGGCTTTCAATCACATTCGTGTTCTTGATATAGAGACCATTTTTCCCGAAGATACGCATGGTACTTCCAAAAGTGAAGGGGATGGAGAGGGCCAGTGCACACGGACAGGCCACAATCAATACAGCTGTAAAGACAAACAGCGCTTTGCGGAGATCACCCTGTATCATCCAGAAAATAAATCCGGCCAGGGCAATGGAGATAATGACCAGCGTAAAGTATTTACTGATCCTGTCTGAGAGTGTTTTAAGTGATTCACCGGGCTTATCATAGCTCCGGTCCTGGTTCCAGAGTTTGGTCAGATGACTCTGGCTTACCTCTTTTTGTACTTCGATCCTGATGATTTCACCCATCTGCCTTCCGCCGGCATAGATAAAATCACCTTCATTTTTCAATACAGGGTTCGATTCCCCGGTAACAAAACTGTAATCTATCCTGCCTTTTCCCTCCAGCAGTACCGAGTCGGCCGGTATCAGCTCCTTGTTCCGTATGATCAGTTCATCATCTACCTCAATATGTTCCAGGAGCACACTCTCTTCCACCTGTTGATTGATCCTGGTGACGGCGATGGGGAAATAGGATTTGTAATTCCTGTCGAAGGAGAGGGCTTCATAGGTTTTACCCTGGTACCATTTTCCCAGCAGCAGGAAAAAGATCAGTCCGGACAGACTGTCGGAATAGCCGGTTCCGCCTGCAAACAAAACTTCATAGGAGGTAACCAGAAAAAGCACCATGATACCCAGGGCAATGGGTATATCGATGCTGATGTTCTTTTTTAATATTCCCTTTACCGATGAGATAAAATAGTCGCTTCCACTGTAAAAGACTACCGGGATCACCAGCACATAGCTGAGCAGACTGAGTAATTTCTGGAGGCTTTCTTCCAGGGGTTCACCGTTAAAATAGGCCGGCAGACTGTAAGTCATCACATTGATGAAGACAAAGCCGGCGATTCCGATCTTATACAGCAGTTTTTTATAGGATCCCGATTCTTTCTTGTTTTCTGAAAGACTCAGTGAAAGATCAGGGATATAGTGAATGGAGGAGAGCAGTTCAACCACCTGGCGCAGGCTGATCAGCGATTCGTCAAAAGTAATGTCAACCTCTTTCCGGGAGAAGTTAACAAACGAATATTTGATTCCCTTATGCAGCAAATAGAGCTTTTCCAGCAACCAGATGCATGATGCACAGTGGATGACGGGGATATAGAATTTAACTTTGGAGATGCCACCCTCGGAGAAGGAGATCATCTTCTGCTTGATCTCATCTTTATCCAGGAATGCATACTTGTTTCCAAAGGCAGTGGTTTCAACTTTGATACCGGGTGTCTCCTCCAGATTGTAGTAATTGTAGAGTTTGTTTTCATTGAGAAGCTGGTATACTGTTTTGCAACCGTTACAGCAAAAGGGAAGATCATTCCAGATTACAGGGTGCTTTCCACAGTCGGCCCCGCAATGCACACATATGTTATCTGCGTTCTTTACCATGGCTGTTTATAGAAACAACCACCAGCGGTCTTCAGTTTATCTGTTGCAGGGTTTGCTAAATGAAAAGGCGCTTTATTCCGGGTCTGCTTTTGCGGTTTCTCATGATCGAGGCTTTTCTCAAACTTCTTTTCGATCTTCTCTTTCGGAGGGCTCAGATAGGGAATACCCAGGCTCAGTCCCCGCAGGATAAAGAAGATTCCGACGATGACCACCAGAACCGGAATGAGTTTATTGATCCGGCTTCTGATGGCCAGGCTCATCATGTTTCCGGCCAGGGAGATACCCAGCAGCATGGGAATGGTTCCCAGCCCGAACAATACCATATATAAGGTACCCGATACTACTTCACCTGTGCCTATGGCACCTGCAATGGCCATATAGACCAGGCCGCACGGCAACAGCCCGTTGAGCATCCCGATGAAGAAGAGGCTGGAGTAGGAGCGGATCGAAAACATCTTACCGATGGTGGATTTGAGCCTGGCCACCAATGAGAACCAGCTTTTACTCATGCTGTACTGGTTCCTGAATAATGCGGGGAAGAGGACCGATATGATCATCAGGCCGCCCATGATCACGGAAACTTTTTGTTGAAAACCGAGCAATTGTACTCCCTGTCCAAGCAAACCGAAGATGGCGCCCATTATCCCGTAAGTGCATGTCCTGCCCAGGTTATAGAGCGATCCGCCAAAGATCTTTCCTGAAAGGGTATTCCCGTGTAACGGCAGTGCAATGGCAATGGGGCCGCACATACCGGCACAATGAAAGCTACCCATCATCCCCAGTACCAGTGCTGAAATAAATATGGCCATCTGATGTTTCCTTTTGGATTATCTTTTTATTACCGGATAAATAGTGGTTCTTTAAACTGGTACTGCTGGCCCCCGGACAACCACTGAAGCTGAAGGATATACCTTCCTGTGATGAGCCGGTCCCCCGGTATGATGATCAGGGAATCGGGCCGGACAAAGTTCAGATGCAGATCCAGGTCACTGTTGGAAGGCCGGTATAGTAACACCTCTCCGGAATCCATCTCCTTTGCCAGTGATTTTTCAATTTCAATCTGCAGTGAGCCATCCTGCAGTTTTGTGTGAATGGCATGCTGATATTTCTTTGACCGGGCTTCCGTTTTCATCTGCCTGGTATAATCGACCCCTCGTTCGTAGTAATCTTCATGAACGAGGCTCACGTCCTGGCGCATTGCGAACCCTATGAAAAGTGCTGCAAGCAACAAAAAGAGGATAATAAACAACAGGATTCCTGTGCCCCAGTTAAATTTCATATTGTACGGCTGTTATTAAGGACCTACAAAGGAGGTTTTACAGGTCTCAATTAACTCATTGTTACTGTATATTCCAAATTCCACCTCTGTTTTGTCACTGCTCAGTTTCTCCCTGGGTATATAGAGGATGAAGGTGGATTCGAACCTGGCCTGGTCATCTACGGTTAAATTGTTATTTGCCATGGTGATCTTTCCATCGTGTGAAAGCAAACGGATCTCCAAAGGTAGTTCGTCATGGGTCTTGTTGACAATTTTAATGTTATAAATGTTTGAAATGGTCTGGTCCGGATTCTCCTGGTAAAGCAGTCCGGGTGTACGTAAAATGGTCGTCTCTATCACCGGGCGGGAGAAGAGCGTATAGATGAAGAAAGAGAAGAGGATCAGCAAAACTGCCGAGTAGGCTTTGTTACGGGCATTCCAGATGGTTGCATGCCCGTTCCTGATTCCATTCTCTGAATCGTAACGGATCAGGCCCGGTTTTTTACCGGTAGACTTCATGACGCTGTTGCACTGGTCAATACAGGCAGTGCAATTAATGCATTCGAGCTGCAGGCCATCACGTATATCAATACCTGTAGGACACACAGAGACACACTGGCGGCAATCGATGCAGTCCCCGCTTGTTTTCGCACCACGGGGTTCACCCCGCTTGTAATCATAACTGACCACAATGGATCCGGAGTCGAGGAGCACGCCCTGCATCCGGCCATAGGGACAAACCATGGTACAGATCTGCTCACGAAAATAGGCATACACCCAATAGAAAAAAGCTGACACGATCAGCATGGTTGTAAATCCTGACAGATGTTCCTGGATGGGTTCCGATATCAGGGCAAACCACTTTTCTGTTCCAATGAACCAGAGGAGAAAAGTATTGGTCATGGCTATTGATATCAAAATAAAGATCGCATGCTTGGCACTCTTTTTCAGGATCTTTTCCCTGGTCCAGGGACCCTGGTCGAGCCGGTACCTTTTCCTGTAGTCGCCCTCGATCCAGTATTCGATCTTACGGAACACCATTTCCAGAAAAATGGTCTGGGGACAGGCCCAGCCACACCACAACCGCCCGAATGTGACCGTAAATAAAATAATAAAAAGTATAAAGGAAAGCATCAGCAACGCCAGGATAAATGTGTCCTGTGCCCAGAAAATGGCCCCGAAAAGTATGAATTTCCTGCCTGCAATATCAAGCAGTACCAGCGGGTTTCCGTTAATCCTGATGAAGGGGACAGCCACCAGGAAAAGCAATATAAACCAGCTGAAGATGGTGCGGCGCGTATACCATTTCCCCCTGGGTTTTTTGGCATACACCCATTTTCTTCTTCCCTTTTCGTCCAGGTTAATGGGACGATCCCTGAATGACACTTCTGTTTTACTCACACTTTTCCCCCTGCGGTGCTTTGGGATTTGCCGGATTGGAACCTCTTATGCTGAGCACATAGCTGGCTACCTGCTGTATCTTTTTTTCGCTGAGCTGCGCCTTATAGGATGTCATTCCCTTGGCAGGGTTTCCGTTCTTCACCTGATTGAAAATTGTCTCAAAATCGCATCCCATGATCCAGTAATCGTCAGTCAGGTTGGGCCCGACGGCATTACCTTCCCCATTCATGCCATGGCAGGCAAAACAGGCCATTTCAGTATAAATAGCTTTTCCGGCTGCCAGACTGGCTTCATCTGTAAGTGCTTTCATGGGTTCCCCTCCGGCAGCAAAGCCGGCCTGTTGATATTTCTCGTCGTGCAATTGAGATTTTTTGTCATACTTCTCCCACTGATCGTCCCCGACCCCCAGCCAGAAATAGTTGGCACCATAGATAATAGCAAATCCAATGGTTATATAGAAAATGGCCATGATCCATTTGGGGGGTGGATTGTCCAGTTCCTGGATCCCGTCATAATCGTGGTCCATCAGTTTCTCATCCAAATCCATGTTGGCCTGAGGTTCATTATTATGAGTATTCTCTTCCATACCCTTGTTTTTTTTATTTTAACGCATCAGATTATTTACTCTTCCGGGTCACTATCCGTTAATATGGATCTTTTAATCTCATTCATCTCACTGGCAGGTCTTCGTATTGTACGAACCAGGATAATGATGAACAGGGTAACGAAGATCAGCAGTCCGGTAATGTAGAATACCTGAATTCCTTCAATGCCCTGCAAAAGATTACTTACTAACTTCATGACCGGCTATGTTTACGTTTGGAGGGGGAGCGATGTCCCTGCCCAGTTTATGCATGTATGCTATTACAGCCACCATTTGTTTGGTAGGCTCAATCTCAATGCCCGAGTTCTGAAGGTCATTCACAATGGTTTGTGCCTGATTCATCAGCTCTTCCACAGCAATTTCATCATAGCCCTCCGGATATGGCACACCCAGTTTTTGCATGGCCCTGATCTTTGCCGGGAGCAGATCCAGGTTTATCTCTTTTTTCTCAAACCAGCTGTAGGCGGGCATGACGGACTGCTCGTTCATCTTCTGCGGGTCCATAAAATGGTTATAGTGCCATGCTGAATTCTTAAACACCGGACTGTTCATATTCCCTTCGCGGGCCAGGTCGGGCCCTGTCCTGCGTGATCCCCACTGGAACGGGTGATCATATACAAATTCTCCGATCTTCGAGTATTCCCCGTACCGGTCCGTTTCCCACCGGAAGGGGCGAACCATTTGCGAATGGCAATTATAGCAGCCCTCTTTCACATAGATATCCCGGCCCTCCAGTTCCAGTGGTGTATAGGGTTTGACAGCCTCAATGGTTGGTATATTGGATTTGATAAAAACCATGGGTATGATCTCTACCGCTCCGCCAATGGCCAGCGCAATGAATACCCAGATAGCAAACCGCACTCCCTTTCTCTCCAGCCACCGGTGAACGGTCTCTGTTAGCGGGTTCCTGGCTCCCTGTAAAACCAGTGCGGGTGCTTCGGCTGCTTCATCGTTTTCCACTTTGCCGGCAGCCATGGTTTTAAACAGGTTGAATACCATCAGCAGAAATCCTGTCAGGAACATGGCGCCGCCAATGATCCGGAGGGTGTACATGGGCAGTATCTGGGTTAAGGTCTCCATGAAATTGGGATACGCCAGGAATCCTTCCGGAGTGTATTCTCTCAACATTAACCATTGTGTGACGGCTGACCAGTAGAGGGGGATCGCATAGAGCAGAATGGCCAGTGTGGCAATCCAGAAATGTGTATTGGCGAGCTTCCGGGAGTATAGTTGGGTCCTGAACAGCCTTGGAACAAGCCAGTAAAGCATCCCAAATACGATCCCTCCGTTCCAGGCCATTCCGGCAATATGGGTATGGGCTACGGTCCAGTCGGTGAAGTGTGTAATCTGGTTTACATTTTTCAACGACATCATCGGGCCCTCAAAGGTAGACATGCCATATGCGGTCACCGCCACCACCAGGAATTTCAGTTCTGCACTGTCACGCACCTTGTCCCAGGCACCCCTTAAAGTCAGCAATCCGTTGATCATTCCTCCCCAGGAAGGGGCAATGAGCATGATGGAGAATGTTACACCCAGCGCCTGTGCCCATTCCGGCAGGGCCTGGAACAACAGATGGTGAGGCCCCGCCCACATATAGAGAAAAATGAGGGACCAGAAGTGGATGATCGACAACCTGTATGAATAGATGGGGCGGTTCGCAGCCTTGGGGAGGTAATAGTACATCAGTCCCAGGAACGGGGTTGTGAGGAAGAAAGCAACTGCGTTGTGCCCGTACCACCACTGAACAACTGCATCCTGTGCCCCTGCATAGACCGAATAACTCTTAAACAGGGAGACTGGCAATTCGAAGGAGTTAACCACATGCAATATGGCAACACCCAGAAAAGTGGCCAGGTACCACCAGACGGCAGCATAAATATGCCGGACCCTTCTTTTCAGTATGGTTCCGATCATGTTCCAGCCAAAAACCACCCAGACCACAGCCACCAGGACGTCGATAGGCCATTCAAGTTCGGCATACTCTTTTGAAGTGGTCATTCCCAGTGCGAAAGTCACTGCTGCCAGTACAATGATAAGCTGCCATCCTCAGAAGTGAATCTTACTGAGCACATCACTGAACATACGTGCTTTCATGAGCTTTTGCAGGGAGTAGTAAACACCCGCAAAAATCGCATTTCCCACAAATGCAAAGATGATGGCATTTGTATGGAGCGGCCGCATTCTTCCGAACGATGTATACTCCAGGTTAAAATTAAAGACCGGATATGCGATCTGGAGC
>JANTFK010000049.1 GCA_024763595.1 Bacteroidales bacterium
CAATCTACTGGAAAAAAAATTGCCGGATTACGATTCAGCAGATAGGATGGAGCAGGGAAAGTTACGATAAAACCGGAAGCTCACTGTATGAAAGGGCGGATGACTGGAGCAGTGCTACTTTCTGGTATGAACCGGTACCCGGTTCCCCGCTGCCTGAGTTCCCGGATCTGGAAAGCCGGATTGCGAACCTCTGGGAAGAAAAAAATTAATGTCATCGTGCTATGACTGACACACAATGGAAAGAGCTGCTGGCTGTAATTCAGGGAGAGGTACTGACACCTCTTCCGGTGGGATTTATCATAGATTCCCCCTGGCTGCCCAACTGGTATGGGATTGATATACTGGACTACTTCTCCAGCGACCAGTTGTGGCTTGAAGCCAATGTAAAAGCCATTGAGACATTTCCGGAAGCCATGTTCCTGCCCGGATTCTGGTCGGAGTACGGTATGTGCAGCGAACCTTCAGCCTTTGGGGCCCGGACTTCTTTTCCGCAGAATGAATTTCCCCATGCCTTTCCAACCATCGATTCTGCAGATCAGATTAAGGAGCTGGAAATACCCGATCCGGTAAAGGACGGACTGGGCCCGTTGATCCTGAACCGGCTCAAACTGAATGAAACCGCGATTGTGAAAGCCGGGCACAGGATCCGGTTCTCCGTATCCAGGGGTCCGCTCAATATCGCCTCCTATTTGATGGGGACTACAGCATTCCTGCTGGCCATGATGACCGATCCCAATGAGATCCATACATTGATGAGGAAAATTACCAGCTATCTGTCAGGGTTTCATAAACACCAGCAGGAACTCTTCCCCTCTATTGACGGAATCCTGTTGCTGGATGATATCATCGGTTTTATCAGCCGGGAGCAGTTTGTGGAATTTGGCCTTCCCTACTTCAAAGAACTCTATGATTGCGATCTGCAGATCAAATTTCTCCATAACGATGCCAATTGCATGGAATCTGTCACTTATCTCCCGGAAATGGGTGTGAACCTGTTCAATATGGGATTCGATACCGATCTGAATCAACTGAAAGATCTGACCGGTAACCAGGTTACCATGCTGGGAAATATCCCTCCCCGGGATGTTCTGGCCAAAGGATCTCCCCGGGATGTAAAAGCCAGTACCCTGCAACTGTTACACTCCCTGCATGACCACACACATGTTCTCTTTTCCTGTGGCGGTGGCATGCCCCCCGGTGTATCCGGTGAAAATATAACAGCATTTATAGAGACGGTTCAAACCTATACAAGCAAAAAACTGTAACCCTTATACCCGTAATCTGTATACCCGTAACTTGTATTCCTGAAGTCCATAAGACCCTGTACCATGAAAATTTATCTTCTTTTACTGCTTACCGGAATGGGTATGCTGTCATGTACCCCGGCCAGTGAGAAACTTTCACTCCGGTCAGACGAAGCGGCAACGACCATCTACGCCGGAGAGCGACCGGTATTACGCTATGTACATGCAGAGACCATGCCCCCGGAAGGAGTAGACCCCGTCTTTAAACGAGCTGCCTATATCCATCCACTCTGGTCGCCCGGAGGTGAGATACTCACCAGGATCCAGCCACCTGATCATTATCACCATTACGGCATATGGAACCCCTGGACCAAGACCCGCTTCGGGGATCATCATGTGGATTTCTGGAACCTGGGTTTGGGACAGGGTACCGTGCGGTTTGCCGGATACACAGATAAATTTGAAAAACATAACCGGGCCGGTTTCAGGGTACGCCACGAGCATATCTTTTTCCTGGATGATGGAACGGAACAGATTGCCATGAATGAAGAATGGCAAGTTACCGTGAGAAACACAAAAGAAGGTGCTTATATGGTGGATCTGGTGACCAGGCTGAATACGCCCCTGGAAACGGGAATTATCCTGGAGGCTTACCGTTATGGAGGCGGACTGGGTTTCAGAGCCACTGAGAAATGGGGCACTGATAACGCGACGGTCCTCACATCGGAAGGAAAAAGCAGAAGCGAGGCAGACGGGACAAAGGCCCGTTGGGTCATTGTGGAGGGAGCGTCCTCCGTACCCGAAGGCAGGTCCGGAATCCTCTTTCTGAGCCACCCGCAGAACAGGGCCCATCCGGAACCCATGCGCATGTGGCCCCCCGAAAGCAATAACGGAAAGGGTAATATATTCTTTGAGTTCTGTCCCATACGTCACCGTGAATGGAGGCTGGAGCCTGATACAACCTACAGGCTCCGCTACCGGATGATTGTTTTTGACGGAAAGATGGAACCGGAGAGAGCTGAGCAATACTGGAAACAATTTGCACAATAATCCACTGCACTATGAACCGCATACTATCCATTATCGTATCACAGTTCCTGTTGTGTTTAATGACAGTTACAGGCCAGCAGCCCAATGTACTGCTGATTGTCTCAGATGACCTCAATACCCGCATCGGCCCCTACATGGAGATCAGGAAGCACACGCCCAACCTTGACCGGCTGGCTGCAGAAGGGGTAAGATTTACCCGGACTTACTGCCAGTACCCGCTGTGTGGTCCATCCAGGGCCTCCTTTATGAGCGGATTGTACAGTGAGACCAATGGTATTCTGGGCAACAACGATCAGCCGGGCAGCTACCGGAAAGAGAACCCGGCACTCTCGGACCACCCGTCCATGGCAGGCTTCTTCAGGGAACAGGGCTATTTTTCGGCCCGGGTATCAAAAATATTCCATATGGGCGTTCCGGGTGGCATTGAAAGAGGAGATCCCGGAGGCGACGAACCCGATTCATGGGACTATACCTACAATGTGATGGGACCGGAAACCCAGAGTGACGGAGAGCTGGAACTCCTCTCCCCGGGAAATCTCCATTACGGTTCCAACTTCTCACGCATGTTACTGGATAATGGTTTGAGATATACACAAACCGACTACATGGCTGTAAGTCAGGCCATTGCCATACTAGAAAACCGTAATGGCGATCTTCCGCCGGGCGGAACCAACAAACAAAAAAAGAAACCTGATGCCCCCTTTTTCCTTGCGGTAGGACTGGTCCGCCCCCATGTGCCCTTCGTCGCTCCCCGTGATTGCTATAAACCATACCCGGATCAGGCGATGCAGCTTCCGCCCGTAGTCATTGGCGACAATGTACCCCCGCCTGCCCTGGACCGCCGGAACATGCATTACTGGAAAATGAATGAAATACAACAGAAGCAGGTCATCAGCGGATACATGGCCAGTGTCAGGTTCATGGACCAGCAGGTAGGAAGGCTCCTGGATGCCCTGGACCGGCTTGATGTCCGGAAGAACACCATCGTGGTGTTTATTTCCGATCACGGCTATAACCTGGGTGAGCATGACTGCTGGTCGAAAGTCAGCCTTTGGGAAGGAAGTGTCAGGATCCCCATGATCATCTCCGATCCGGCCGAGCCCGCTCAACACGGCAAATCGTGCAGTGCCATCACTGAACTGCTTGACCTCTATCCCACCCTGGCCGGGTTGTGCGGGTTGTCCGGCAAACAACCGAAGATTCTTCAGGGCCATAGCCTGGTTCCTTTCATCACCGGGAAGGGAAACCCCGGAAAAGTCAGCGGGGAAATCCCGGATGGAGAACGGGTAGCTTACACTACCACCAGGAGAGGGAAGGCATCCACCATCAGAACGGAACGCTGGCGTTATACCAGGTGGAGCGAAGAGGCCCTTCCGGGGATGGAGGAGCTGTACGACCATACAAACGATCCGGAAGAGTACCGTAACCTGGTCACCTCTCCTGAATACCAGGATAAGCTTATGGAGTTGAGAACCCTGTTTGAAACCACCAGGGAGCGGGCCCGGAACATCTCCAGGTAGAGGGCCATGAGCACTGCCTGCAAACAGATCAGGAATCCTGCCTTCAAGCTGGCTGTGAAACGTGCCTGCAACCATATCCGGATCCATGCTGCCGGCTTGGAGGGATCATCATAATTTAGTAGCTTTCTCAATTATTTTTTTTGAAATCAAAAAAATTTCAGCGGATGAAAAGAAGAGTCTTCCTTAAAAACGGTGTGGTTGCCTCAGCGGGCACCATGGTACTGCCCACCATCATCCCATCCCATGTACTGGGGAAAGATGCACCCAGCAATAAGATCCGGATCGGCCAGATAGGCTTTGGGCGCATTGCCCGGTCACACGATCTTCCCGAAACCCTGAAAAATTCCATAGCCGTTGGCGTGGCGGTGGCAGATTTGGACCTGAAACGGGCCAGGGACGGAAAGCAATGGATCGAAAATTTTTATACTGAAAAGGGGAAACCGGGCTATGTGGATGTAGCGGTTTACCAGGACTACCGGGAGATGTTACAGGATGGGAGCATTGATGCCGTGCTTATTTCCACTCCCGACCACTGGCATGCCCAGCCGGCCATTGAAGCCGCCCTGGCAGGCAAGGATGTTTACCTGCAAAAACCGGCCTCCCTGACCATTAAAGAAGGACGGCAGATGAGTGATATCATTCACCGTACCGGCCGGATCTTCCAGCAGGGAAGCCAGCAGCGTGGCAGCACGCCCTGGCCGCAATTCCACCGGGCCTGTGAACTTGTGCGCAATGGCCGGGTCGGAGAGTTGCAGCGAATCGAAGTGGGCCTGCCGGGTGATCCCTCAGGCAACGAGGAGCCACCCATGCCAGTCCCGGAGAACTTGAATTACGAAATGTGGCTGGGATCCACTCCCTATGTGTATTACACCGAAAAAAGGGTACACCCCCAGGACGGTTATTCCCGGCCCGGATGGCTCCGCTGTGAACAGTTCGGGGCAGGTATGATCACCGGATGGGGCGCCCATCACCTGGATACCGCTCACTGGGGAATGGGAACTGAATATACAGGGCCCGTCGAAGTGGAGGCGGAAGCTACGTTTCCCAAGTCGGGCCTCTGGAATGTACATGGTGATTTCAGGGTACATGCCCGCTACGCAAACGGTGTAAGAATGGAGGTAAGCGGGGCCTTCCCCAATGGTGTCAGGTTTGAAGGAACCGACGGCTGGATCTTTGTCTCCCGGGGCAATGTAACTGTCACCTCCTCCGATCCCACCAAACCGGGTAAAGAGCTCAAGGCACTGGATGCCAGTGATCCGAAGATCCTGGAATCGGAGATCGGTCCCAACGAGATCCATCTCTATAAAGCCCCTGAACAACATGAAGACTGGCTCAATGCCATCCAGTCACGCAAAGATCCTGTGGCCCCGGTCGAAGTGGGACACCGCTCCTGTTCTGCCTGCCTGGTGAGCCATATCGCCATGAAGCTTCCGGGAACGCTCCACTGGGACCCTCAACGGGAGAGATTCATCGATAATGACAGGGCCAATGCCATGCTGCAACGGCCACAACGTTTTCCCTATGGAACCGGTTATGTAATTTAAATCAGTTATGATGTCAGAAAAAAACAGAATGTCAGGGAAAAACAGGATTTCAAGAAGGAAATTTGTGAAAGGGATAGCCGGTACTACTGCCGGCATAGCCGCATTCGGCAGCACGCTCGGTATGTCTGCCCGTAGCTATTCACGGATTATCGGGGCCAATGAGCGCATGCATTTGGGCGTGATCGGTTGCGGCGGTATGGCCAATGGTCACATGAGGGCCCTTTTAGCCATGAAACAATCGGACAATGTTGAGATTGACGGAGTCTGTGATGTGTATACCAACCGGCTGGACCGGGCAAAGGAATTGACGCAGGCAAAAGCATTTACAAATTATAAGGATATACTGGATCAAAAGCAGATTGATTATGTGCTGATCGCCACACCGGAGCACTGGCACTATCAAATGACCCTGGATGCCATTGATGCAGGAAAGCATATTTACGTGGAAAAACCCATGACCCATACCATAGAACAGGCCCGGGATATTGTTCAGAAAGTGAGCCGGACCGGGCTTAAACTGCAGGTGGGTGTACAGGGTATGTCGGATGATTCATACGAAACTGCACATAAACTGATCCAGGAAGGAGCACTGGGAAAAGTGGTGATGGCACACATCGATTATTCCCGGAACTATGCGGAGGATTTCTGGGCATATAAGATTGATCCCGAGGCCAGACCCGGTGTTAATCTTGACTGGGATGCCTGGCTTGGACCGGCACCCAAAAGAGCATGGGATCCCAGGAGGTATTTTCAGTGGAGGAGATACTGGGACTACTCAGGGGGGATCGCAACAGATCTGTTCATTCACCGGGTAACCAGGATCATCAAATCACTTGGGTTGCATTTTCCTGAATACGTTACTGCAACAGGAGGAAAATGGAATTTTATCAACAGTATGGCAGAGATCCCCGATACATTTAATATCATGCTGGACTATCCTGAAAAACTGACAGTCCTGCTGGTTTCATCCATGGCAAATGACACGCCGATCCGGCATGTCATCAGGGGACACCTGGCAACACTGGAATTCACCAGTGACGGATTTACCATCACCCCTCAGGAGGCCACCAGAAAAGACACGGTAGGTGGTACAGGAGAAGATACAAAAGGCCATACACGCTACACCTATCAAAAAACCGGCGGGGAAGATATTACCCTGCATCACCGGAACCTGCAAAATGCAATCAGGGACAATGAGCCCTTAAAATGTGACCAGAACCTGGGGTTTTATGGTGTGGTTGCGTGTATGATGGGTGTTCAGTCATTTCGTCACAGGAAATATCTTACCTGGGATGCGCAAAAGGGAGCCGTCCGTGAAATCTAAAATTTATCCCGGTGCCTGGATGGCTGTCCTGCTTTTACTGGGAGGTTGCACATCTGGTACAATTGTGATCGAAAATGCAGCTTTCCGTTACGAAATGGACAGCAGTGGCAGGAACCTGCATTTCATTGATAAATCATCGAACACTGACTACCTGGATACCGTTGATGTTTCATATTGCTCCTCCATTGAAAAAGATGGCAAAAGATACAATGTGACCGGCGTATCCAGAAAAGGTAAGTTCCTGTCCTATGAATTTGGAGAAGCTCAAGTGTCTGCTGTTATCCGTCTGACAAAATCGAAAGATCATATCTTATTCAAGGTAGAATCTGTTACAGGAGAACCGGCATCACTCACATTGATCAACGTTCCGCTTTCCCTTGAAGCCATGCCCTGTGAACCCTTTGCAGCCTGTGCACTCTCCATGAACCTTTTCACCTATGTTCCACGGCTGCCTGCTTTGCAATCTCATCTGGAGGCAAGCTGTTACGAACGTTTTGGAATGAAAGGTGCAGAGATTGCCATGCTGGGTGTGCCACAACAGGATATACTTCCCACAATCAGGGAGATCATCACAAATGCGGAAGATATCCCCTTTTCCGATAAGGGAGGGGCATGGGCACAGTTGCAACCGGAAGGTTATGGGTCCTACCTGATGAATTTCGGGACGCTTACCGAGGAATCGGTTGATGAATGGATTGAGATGGTTAACAGTCTTGGATTCAACCAGATAGATAACCATGGAGGGAGCAGGTTCTTTACCTTTGGCGATTTTAAACTGGACCCTGAGAAATGGCCCGATGGATGGGAGAGTTTTCGGCGCATCAATAAACGGCTTCATGAGGCCGGAATTTCATCCATCTTTCACACCTATGCCTTTTTCATTGATAAAGACTCAAAATATGTCACACCGGTACCCCATCCCGATCTGGGGTATTTCAATGCATTTACCCTGGCAAAACCAATTGGAGCGGACAACAGTGAAATTACAGTCAGGGAATCAACAGCAGATATCTCAACCATAACAGGCTTTTTTATCAGGAACAGTGTGACGCTCCGTATCGGCGATGAACTGATCACTTTTACCGGTGTAACAGATACACCCCCATACAGGTTTACCGGATGTAAACGTGGCGTAAACGGATCCACCGCTGCTGCTCATACAACAGAAGAGCAAGTTTTTCACCTGAAAGAGATGTTTGGCAGGTTCGTACCCGGACCGGCAACCCCGCTTTTCGATGAAATAGCCAGGAGGAGTGCAGAAATTGTAAACCAGTGTGGTTTTGATGGTATCTATTTTGATGCCATTGACGGAAGTGACATTCTCGGAGGCGCCGAAAACGCATGGTATTATGGAACACAGTTCATCTTCAAAGTGGCAGCGCACCTGGAAACCCCGGTGGGTATGGAGATGAGTTCCATGAAACACCACTGGTGGCACTACCGTTCACGGTGGCAGGCATGGGACAGACCGGTTCGGGGATATAAGCGATTTGTGGATATTCATGCAGCAGCTATCAAAACAGATGAACATGAGCACGGGGTATGGCGGGGAAATACCCCCCTGATTGAGAAATATGCTCCGGCTGAAAATGGGGCCCTGCTACTGCCGCTGCATTTTGGCTGGTGGGGAAATCAGACCTGGAACCCGCCCCAGGTGGAACCAACCTTCCCCGACGATATTGAATACCTGTGCTGTAAAATGATCGGCAATGATGCCGGGCTCTCCATGCTCGGCGGAGTTGATAAAAAGACCATTGCAGAGAATCCGCTGTATGCCAGGCTCATCCCCGTGATAAAGCAATATGAGGAATTGCGGCATGAGCACTATTTCAATGATTCTGTCCGGGCAATACTTCGTCAGCCCGGCAAGGAATTCACCTTGGTTAAGGAGGGTGAGAACAGATGGAATTTCAAGCCCGTGAGCTACCTGAAGCACAAAGTGGCAGGAACAGATCATCCCTCTGCGCAATGGACTGTAAATAATACGTTTGACACACAACCGGTTCAATTAAGGATCGAGCCCCTCATGTCGGTCAAACCCTATCAGGACCCTTCCGGTGTTGTGCTGGCAGATTTTACAGATCCTGCTGAATTTATCCAGGCAGATAGTGCCCGGGGCGTTTCCGGGGCAATCAAAACCTGCATGGAGCATGGCCCGGGATACAAGTCGTGCGGAATTGTTGCGGCCAGCAGCACAGGGGCATCCGGACAGGCGGCTTCATGGATCAATCTGGAGAAAGGATTTGAACCGTCAATCAATCTTGAAAACAACCGGGGAATAGGAGTCTGGGTAAAAGGTGATGGGAACGGAGAACTGCTCAACCTCAGCATTAAGAGTCCGGAACATATTTCTCACGGTGCACGCGGGGACCATTTTATCAGGATCGATTTTACAGGCTGGAAATATTTTGAACTGGTTGAAATTGAATCTTCGGAATTCAGCAATTATATCTGGCCCGAATCTTATCTTTATGTTTATGATTCTTATCGTCACACTGTGGCATTTGACAATGTGAATAAATTGCAGATCTGGTACAATAACCTGCCTGGAGGAAAAGAAGTGGCATGCAGGTTGAGCCCGGTTATGGCTTTGCCGCTGGTTCCGGTTACCATTACCAACCCGGAGCTTACCATCGGGGAAAAAAGGATCATTTTCCCGGTTAAACTGGAATCAGGTATGTACATGGAACTCAGATCGACAACTGGTTGCAGGATATATGGACCCAATGGCGGACTGCTTCAGGAGCTGTCCATACAAGATGAAATACCGGATCTTAAGGCAGGGAATAATGCCATATCCTTTAACTGTGGCGGGCCGGAAGATATCAGTGCAAGGGTACAGGTAACGGTTATCAGCGAAGGTGATCCATTGTAAATTTCTGATAAACATTATTATATATTAATGATTATTAAAATTAATTTCAGATGAAACAACAAAAACTCCAACTGCTGCTGGTGGCCCTTCTGCTCCTTACCGCCTGCGGACAGGGAAAAAAAGAGGACAGCAATGAAGCTGCCGGAACCAATCAAAAACCGGAAACAATGATAACTCCCATAGAAGGAACAATAAAGTTCATGAATGTGGCTCCCGGCCATTTTCATGCCTCCCTGGTACAGAAGATCTCTTATGAAGGTGTTGACCCGGTGGTATATGTATATGCACCTGAAGGTCCGGAGGTACAAAACTACCTGAACCGGATCAATGATTACAACAACAGGGCGGATAATCCAACCTCCTGGGAAGAGAAAGTCTACATCGGACCGGATTTCATGGAGAAGATGCTTGCTGAAAAGCCGGGCAATGTAATGGTGGTAGCGGGTAACAATGCAAAGAAAACAGAATACATCCTGAAAGCTGTCCGGGAAGGTATCAATGTACTGGCCGATAAACCCATGGTTATCAGCCCGGAAAAATTCCCCATGCTGGAGCAGGCATTTGACGTTGCAGCGGAAAAAGGCGTGCTGCTGTATGATATCATGACCGAAAGGTTTGAGATCAATACCATATTGCAAAAAGAGCTGTCGCAGATTCCCGAAATCTTCGGAGAACTGGAAGCCGGAACGCCCGATAACCCGGCCATCACCAAGGAGAGTGTGCACCACTTCTCAAAGCATGTCTCCGGGAAACCCCTGATAAGACCCGCCTGGTTCTTCGATACAGAACAACAGGGAGAAGGTATTGTGGATATTACCACCCACCTGGTGGATATGATCCAGTGGGAAGCCTTTCCAGGTGTGACCCTGAGCAAAGGGGACGTGGAGATAATTTCTGCAAAACGATGGACAACCGACCTCACTCCGGCCATGTTTCAAAACGTCACAGGGCTGGATCACTATCCCGAATACCTGAAGAAGGACCTGGATGGAGATATCCTGAAGGTATACAGCAACGGCGAGATGATCTATACATTGAAAGGGGTCCATGCCAAGGTATCGGTGATCTGGAACTACAAGGCACCGGAAGGCACCGGGGATACACACTTTTCACTCATGCGGGGAACCCGGTGCAACCTGGCAATCAGGCAGGGCGAAGCTGAAGGCTACAAACCCATGCTCTATATTGAACTGGATAATGCAAAAGATGCAAAAGCCTTTGCCGGTGATCTTGAAAAGGCCATGACGCAGAAGCTGGCGGTGAAATATCCCGGCCTTAAACTGAAGCAGGTTGAAGATACACGCTGGCTGGTAGATATCCCTGACAGCTACAAGGTAGGCCACGAGGCTCACTTCGGACAGGTAACAAAGCAATTCCTGAGTTACCTGAGATCGGGCACGCTGCCCGACTGGGAAGTCCCCAATATGATCGTCAAGTACTACACCACCACATCGGCCATGAAGAAAGCAATGGACCAATAAATAAATCCAAATAGTTACAAATGAAAAAACACATCCCGATCATTATATACCTGCTGGCCATGGCCTCCTTTTCGTTCGGGCAGCCCGGAGAGGAAGCAAACGATGAAATCCGTACCAGATATTTTCCAAAGCAACAGGTCAGGGTCAGGGAGATGCCCGCCAGGGAAAATGTATGGGTATTTATCCTGGCCGGACAATCCAATATGGCCGGACGGGGAGTGGTGGCACCCATGGATACACTGCCCGATAAACGGATTATCACCATTTCGGAAAAGATGGAGTGGATCCTTGCCAAGGAACCCCTTCATTATTATGAACCCAAACTAACTGGCCTCGACTGCGCCCTGTCATTTGGCCGGGAAATGCTTCAACTGGTACCCGATTCGGTAACCATTGCCCTGCTCCCCTGTGCCGTGGGAGGGAGCGCTATCCATCAGTGGCTGGGCGATTCGCTCTACAGAGACGTACAGCTTCTCTCCAACCTTAAAAACAAGGTCGATTTTGCCGGGAAATATGGTGTAATTAAAGGAATTCTCTGGCACCAGGGTGAAAATGATGCAAAACCTGAACGGATAGCAGTGCATGAAGAGAATCTGAAAAAACTGATCGCCACATTCAGAACCATAGCGGGCAATAACCATTTGCCGTTTCTGATGGGAGAACTGGGTTCTTTCCGGAAAGCACCCTTTCAGAACAAATATGATTCGATCAATCATATATTGCATGCAGTGGCCGGAAGCGACGAGAACAGTTTTGTGATTGGAACGGATGATCTGAAATGTAAACAGGACAGTATTCATTTTAACGCTGCAGGACAACGCATCCTGGGCTGGCGTTTTGCAAGAAGATATGCGGGTTACTATGTCAGTGGCCGGTATTCTTACAGATCTGCAGTGAGTAGTAATATCTGCACCATTCAAAAGCAGCTGCTTCTTCCTTCTCCAAACAGGCACACCTGTACAACGGACCGGGTGCAATACATCGGCCAGGGAATAAAAAAACGTGAGTTGCGGACCAATGTCTCTGAAAGCGACTGGTCGGATACCCATCGCGAACGCTTTTCCTTTGATAACGGCCGGACATGGACCCCCTGGCACCTTATTTTTAAGAAAGCACCGGAAAAAAACGGGTTTATCCAGTCCGGCGGACCATCACAGGGCGGAAGTGGTCCGCTGGATCCCAGCTCCGGCATGCTTATCAAAAGGGTTTTCCAGCGAATCCTTGAAGGGGATCCGGGTAAGGCCATCAGCAGTGCATGGTCAGGAGACCGGAAATTTTCCGATCACGGGTTCTACCAGCTCTCTGCAGATAACGGAGATACCTGGGATGAAGGCCACCTGCTGAAATATGAAGATGGACCCGATTTTGATCCGGACAACTGGGGAGATCCCGGGTACTTTCGCACCAATGA
>JANTFK010000050.1 GCA_024763595.1 Bacteroidales bacterium
TCTATTCAACCAACCCCGGTTTTCAATACGAACCGGAGCAGCCGGAGGAACCGGAAACCCTTCTACCGGGGAAACAGCAACTTTACGTGAGCCTGGACCGGAAAAACAGGAAAGGAAAAAAGGTGACCATCGTAAAGGGGTTTACGGGACGTTCAGCGGACCTGAAAGCGCTTGCACGCGAATTGAAAGGGAAATGTGGCGTGGGAGGATCAGTCAATGAAGAAGGGATCCTGATTCAGGGTGATTTCAGGGAGAGGATCACTTCCCTGCTGACAGAAATGGGGTTTAAAGTAAAGCGTTCAGGTGGCTGATGACAGGATGTACAGGATGGAAACTTTGCATCGGAATTCATTTTTAACAGCTCTCCTGGTTACAGGGTTTCTTTTTTCCATGGTTTGCACATCACTGCTCACGGCCCAGGAAAAGGGCGAGCTTATCCCTTCTGACACATCCTATTTCAGGACCGGAGAGGATGACTGGAACCTGATTGAATCGGTTATCAGGGGTCATGCAGCGGAAACCCTGATGCTGCTCAAACGGGGTGCCGATCCCGATGCAAAAGCAGAAGGCGGAATGACAGCACTGATGTACGCTGCGGAACAGGGTGATACCTTGTTGGTGAAGATACTGGTTTTAAACGGGGCCAATCCGGAACTTACCTATGTGGAGCGAACCACTCCCCTGCTGGTGGCAGTTTTAAACCACCGGTTCGATGCGGCACACTATCTCTTAAAGAAAGGAGCCAACCCGGATCACAGGGATATCTACCAGGTGACACCATTACTTTATGCAGCAGCCATGAATGATTACAGGATGGCAGACCTGTTACTTTTCTTCGGCGCCTCGGATACAATCAGGGACAGGGATGGAAATGATGCAGTGATGACCGCAGTCTATGATGGGAACCTGGAGACCACCGATGTGTTGTTGCAGAACGGGCTCTCGCCTGACACACCGGATAAACATGGGAATACACCCCTGATGATCGCTGCACAACAGGGAAACAGGGAGATGATCTCACTGTTGCTGGAATATGGTGCCGGTCTTGAGAAATGCAACAAGAAAAACCACACTGCATTGTCACAGGCGGTCCTGTTCCGGCAGGACTCGGTTGCCATGATCCTGGTGGACAGCGGAGCCAATATCCATCATGCCATCCGTCCCAACAGAAATATTTACGATCTGGCAGTACAGCAGGATCAGCAGGCGCTGGTACAGTTCCTGAAGGAAAAAGGAGCCACTCCCACACCGCGGCCCGATTTCTCCGAGGTTGACCTGATATGGGGAAACTCATTTTGTTCCACCGAATATATGATGCAGGTACGGATGTCGATGGTGGACGTGAAGTTTGACTGGTTTCTCGAAACAGGCGTGGATTTTCGTCCCTCATACCGCAAAGTGCAGGTGGAACAGAACGATCAACTGATCTATCAGTACAGGGAGTACAGATGGGCATGGAGCCATGGTGCAGGTAAAAACTTTACAATTGCCAGGGAGCGATCAGGAACAGAATACGGGATCTATGCGGGCCTGTACGGATTACTTTCCATATCCCGTTACAGGGGGTTCGGCGAACGTCCGCCGGTGCACTACAGCCTGGCCCCTTCCGGTGGATTCTATTTAAAGGGAGAAATGGCCGGTCTCAGGATCGGTGGTGAACGCTACACTTTCGGGACCCGCTATGAAAAACCATGGAAAATGAATATCACCCTGTTTATCAGAATTGTAACACAACGCTCAGATCATGTCTATAAGGAAATACGGTACGATTAACGGGAGAGGAAGAGGGCTCACACACTTTGTGATCGCTCTATTACTGCTGCTCATGGCAGGCAGGTTCCTGGCCTGCGAACCGGAAGACTGGATGGTGGAGGTGAACTGCAGTGATTGTTACAGCTATAAACCCGACAGTGCCAGTCTGATCATCTATCTGACCATCAACTCCGAGAATGATTCTGTACCCCTGACCTTCTTTCGTGGCGACTTTGAACAGGGGGAGATAGACTGGATGGACACAGCCACTACAGAGGAGTTCTACCTCTACTCCGGGATAGGCCGGTCTTACACTGTACAGGCAACCTACCGGTCAGGAACGCAGACCATTGTAGCATTTGATGAAGATAAAATGTACCTGTATGATGCCGGCAATGAGTGTGGCTCGCCATGCAATATTGTGAAAGGTGGCATCTTCGATGTAAGACTGCTGGAGCAGCCTTCCTCCGGCAGGTAACAGCAGTTTTATGTCATAGAAACACTTCTCTGGCATCCGGGGCCGGTACAGGCCACCAACCCGAAAATGGAAAAAAGATTTGATTCTTCGCTGTATAACTTCTATTTTCGGTAGTCCATAAAGCCAAAGCCATTGTTTATGTTCAGGCGTTTCATGCTCATCTACCTTTTATTGTTCCTCCATGCAGCTGTAGACCTGAAGGGCCAGCCCAACAAAGACGGGATTCCCATCATCACCAATTATCCCCATTACATAACCAAAGGAAGTGAGCAAAACTGGTGTATTACCCAGGATAACCGGGGAGTCATCTATGTGGGTAACAACAACAAGGGAGTCCTGGAATATGATGGTGTCGAATGGCGGCGGATTCCGGTGACCAATGATCCTTTCATCCGCTCCCTGGTGACTGGCGATAACGGGGTGGTGTATGTGGGGGGCGTTTCAGAATTTGGATACCTCGGGCCCGATCTTACAGGCAACCAGGTATACCATTCCCTTTCGGATACCATAGACCAGGAACATTATCCTTTCACCGATGTCTGGAGAACATATTCCAGAAAGGGGAAAATCTATTTCTGCGCCTATGACTGGATTTTTATATATGATACGTCGCTGGATACCTTATCGGTGCTCCGGACCCACCTTTATACCTTCTTCTCTTTTTTGATTGATGATGATATCTACATTTCTGACTTTGGAAGCGGTATGATGCGCTTTGACTTTGAGAAGGATGGTTTTGTAACACTACCCGGGGGACTTTTTTTCAAAGACAAATTAATCACCGGCCTTGTAAAATATGACGACCACCGGTTGCTTGCGGGAACAATGGACCATGGCATTTTTCTGTTTGATCTGGTAACCGGTAAGGTGGATCCATCCTTTGCCGACCCGGCCCTGCACGATTTTTTCCGGAACATTACCTATATCAGACCGCTCAAAGATGATTTTCTGATTTCAAGCCTTACCGAAGGGCTGGTGGTACTGACCAGGGGAGGTAAGGCACAATACATCATCACCGAAGACCAGGGGTTACTTGATCAGTCCATTCCATTTGTCTACGCCAATGAAAAGTTCAGGGGATCCGGACCGCTGTGGATAGCCAATTTTATGGGTGTCAGTAAGCTGGAGTTTGATAATCCGTTCAGGGTATTTACCGAGACCGCCGGCTTCAAGGGTTTGATCACGGATATTCAATCCTTTAACAACCACCTCTATATTTCAACCTTCCAGGGCCTCTATTATAAAAGCTCCACCTCCGGTGGCACGCGGTTTACAGCCGTCCCCGGACTGGAGGGAGAGCATATTGATCACCTGCATGTGATCAGGCCCGCCCGCAATGTTGAGTTCCTGGTGGCCACATCTGAAACGGCCGCCTATCTTCTGGATCGTAAAATGCATATCTCCATCCTGGCCGACCTGGTAGTAAATCCCCCCGATAACCTGGAGGACCGGGGAGAGTACGCTGGAAAATTTATTGTGTCGCATCCCAAACACTCCGATATCATCTATACGGGCAGAAGTCATGTGGTCGGCCTGCAGTACCAACGGGGAAAATGGAAAGAGATCATGCGGATCAGGGGACTCCCTGAGGATGAGCTTCAGAGGAAAGTGATCGATAAATACGGCTATTTATGGAGCAGCACGGAACGAAGTGTGGTGCGTCTGGACATAGCACATCCAAACGGTACACATATCAAGTACCTGCAGCAGGAAAACGGGTTACCAGCTGATGACAAGAACCATGTATTCCTGGATCCTGAATCCGGTGAGGTGCTGCTTGGGACAAAGGATGACTTCTTCAGGTATAACTACTTCAGGGATACAATCTACCGGGATACCTTTTATAACCAGGTACTTCCGGAAGGCCAGAACCTCATCATGGCTTTTCATCAGGATCAGGAGGGGGATCTCTGGTACTCATTTGAAAATGAGACAGGAGGATGGACCGAACTGATGGTCCGGCCCGGAGAAGACAGCCTGCAGGTTATCCATGACAAAGTATTCCAAAGGCTGGAGCAAACCTCGGTGGATGTTTTCTTCAGCGATCCTGACGGAGCTGTCTGGTTCGCCAATTCCAACAAACTCTATAAATTTGACAAGAAATTCTGCAGAACGGATACACTTCCTTTCAATACACTGATCCGGAAGGTCACCCTTGACAACGACTCCGTACTTTTCAATGGTACACATTTCGAGAGGGAGGCACAGCCGGAGATCAAATACAGCAACAATAATATCGGGTTCACCTGGGCCGCCCCGTATTTTGAACAGGAAGAAGCGCTGTTATACAGTTACAGACTGGAGAGGTTCACAGACAAATGGTCCGAATGGGATCCCACACCATTCAAGGAGTTTACCAACCTTCCGTATGGAGCATATACCCTCTTTGTAAAAAGTAAAAATGTGTATGGCGATGAAAGTGTTCCAGCCTCATATTCATTCATCATTCTCAGACCCTGGTATGCCCATTTTGTAGCCTTCATCATCTATTTCCTGCTGGCCGGCCTGGTGATCTATATCAGTATTAAACTCTATACCAGGCGGTTAAAACAAGAGAACCTCCGCCTGGAGGGGATCATAGAGGAACGAACCGCTAAGATCAGGAAACAGAAAGAGGAACTTACCGACAGCATTGAATATGCCAGCAGGATCCAGCGTGCCCTGCTGCCACCGTACCACCTGCTGGATGAACACAATATTGAACACTTTATCCTTTACCGGCCAAGGGATATCGTGAGCGGTGATTTTTACTGGATCGGTTCAAAGAACGGGAAATTGCTCATCGTTGCAGCCGATTGCACAGGTCACGGGGTACCTGGCGCCTTTATGAGCATGCTGGGCATGACCTTCCTGGATGAAATCATCATTAAATCAGAGATCACCAGCACACATGAGATCCTGGATCAGCTGAGAGAGCATGTAATTACCTCACTCAGGCAGTCGGGAAAACGTACAACGGAATCGACCAAAGATGGCATGGACCTGGCAATGATCTCTATCGATTTGAAAAGCAGGCGGTTTCAGTATTCGGGAGCGTACAACCCTCTCTACCTGGTGCGAAAACTGAAACGAACTGAACGGGCTAAACTTGCAAAGGGTGAAGAGCTTGAGCTTCCCAGGGGATCCATATACAATGAACAATATCTGTTACTTCAGATCCGTGCCGACCAGATGCCCATTGGTATCTCTGAAATACCTGTCCCCTTCACTTCATCTACTTTCAGGGATGAGGGATACAGCATCTATATGTTCTCGGATGGTTACCTGGATCAGTTCGGAGGTCCCCAGGGTAAGAAATTCATGTCGAAAAACTTCAAGAAACTGATCCTGGAACTGCAGAGTGTCCCGTTAAGCGAACAGGGGACAGCCATGGAAAAAGTACTCACCGGCTGGATGGGCGAGATCAGCCAGATTGATGATATTCTTGTGATGGGTTTAAGGATGAAAGCCACGTGAAAGAATCGAAACTCAATAGGGAGACCCTGCTTTTTCAACGCAGGGAACTGATGGCCAGCTTGAAATATGCCAGCTTTATTCAGCGTGCTGTACTACCTGATAAACGCTATCTGGACAATACCCTCCGCGACTACTTCATTCTCCATAAACCAAGGGATATCGTCAGTGGGGATTTCTATTACTGTATGAGGAAAGAGGAAAGCATCATTGTGGCAGCAGGCGATTGTACCGGTCATGGTGTACCTGGCGCCCTGATGAGTATTATGGGTATATCGTTCCTCAACGAGGTCCTGAGCAGCCGCGGTCCTGTCATGCCCAGCCGCATTCTGAACCTGCTGCGCGAACGGGTCATGAAAGCACTGCACCAGCGTGGTTATGAGCTGGAAAACAAGGATGCCATGGATATGGCCCTGTGTGTCTTTCATCCCAGAACCCGCGAACTGCAATACGCCGGCGCCAACAATCCGCTATATCATATCCGCAACAAAGTACTGACCGAGATCAAGCCGGATTTTATGCCTGTAGGGATCAATGCCATTGAAGAAGATTCATTTACCAACCATTCAATGCAACTTAAACCGGGCGATACCGTATACATATTCTCCGACGGTTACCCCGACCAATTTGGTGGTCCCGACGATAAAAAGTTCAAATATGGTCCGTTCAAAGAGTTATTGATCAACATCTCGGACCGGAGCATGGAGGAGCAGCAAAAGGAGATGGACCGGGTCATCACCAAATGGAAAGGGAACCTGCCTCAGGTAGATGATATCCTGATATTCGGAATACGGTTTGTTTAATGCTGACAACATGCAATTAGTTGCCTTCAGAATTCAAAACTTCAGATCCATTGTGGATACTGGCTGGCATCAGTTGGCCCATGATAATATCACCAGCCTCATCGGTCAGAATGAATCGGGTAAAACTTCCATCCTGGAAGCGCTTAAAGCGTTTCACGACGGACAGCTTATTGAAGACATGCTTCGCAGTGACCTCTCTCTCCCCGAGGTAGCATGCAGGTTCAATTTTCAATATGTCGAACTTGAAGCGAGAATCGATAAACGGCGCATCAGTCCGGAGATCCGCAAGTTGATCCCAACGGTTGATACCATTTCAATTAAGCGCCGGTGGGAAAATGATATAGACTCTCACATGGTGATGGCAGGTGAACTTCAGGAGATCTTCGATGAGAGCGAGGAACAGAACAGGCAGCGCGAACAGAAGATCCAGGAAAACCTGGAGCAACTCAAACGCAATATCGAAACTGCCGGAAATGAACTGCAACAAGCCACTGATGAAGTTGATTGGACCCGGGAAAAAGTGGAATCGATCAAGCTGCGGATCAATGAATTGAAGAGAAAGATCAGAAAGTTCACCACCCGTAAGAACAAGGAGACACTGAAGACGGAGCTGACAGAAGAAGAGGTGTTGCTTGACAAGCTGAAACAAACCCTCAAGAAAAAAATCGTTAAACAGGAGGAGAAGCGGGATATCCTGGATGCCCTGGATGAAAAGCACAGGGTGAGCAGCCGGATGGAGAAGATTGAAGAGCAGATCAATCAAAAAAAAGAGGCTCTGGCACAGGCGCAGGCTCAACTGAAACAGATCCTGCAGCTCTCTGGTATGTATACTACCGAAAAGGAGAAGCGGGCAGCAGAAATCCAGGAGGAGATACACAGAACCGATACAGAAAGCCTTAAAGGAGAGATTGCTGCACTGCAGCATGATTATCATACTCACCTGCTTGCCATGGAATTTATATTTGAGGGTATGTCCATTGACAGTGCCATCCCCGCAGCTGAAAAAGAGTTGAAATCCCTTAATAAATTTTACAGTTCAAAAGAACTGGCAGAGGAGATCTTCAAGATCCTGCCTGACTTTGAATTGTTTGAAGACTTCAGTTCCCTGCTGCCGAACCGGATTGACCTGGAGGATATCGTCCGTGCCAATAAAGGTGCAGAGGGGTACAAGGCAGCCATAAACTTCCTGACCATCACCGGACTTGACTACTCTTTTTTCCAGCAACCCTCAAACCGCATCCTGAAACAGAAAATAGAGAATCTGAATGGTGAACTGACACTTAACTTCCAGGACTTCTGGCGGCAGAACGTGGGAAAGAACAACAAAATCAAAGTCAATTTTGAACTCTCCTATTACGACCATACACATCCTGAAAAAAGCGGTAAACCATATATTGAATTCTGGATAAAGGATGAACAGGAGCGGCTATACCCCAAACAACGAAGCAGGGGAGTCAGGTGGTTCCTCTCCTTTTTCCTGGAGCTGAAGGCTACTGCCATGGACAGAAGCCAGCAGAACAAGCTCCTGCTGATTGATGAACCGGGCGTGAGCCTGCATGCAAGGGCCCAGGAGGATGTCCTGAAGGTATTTGACGATATCAGGGAAAGAATACAGATCATCTATACCACACACTCACCTCACTTGATCGATGTCAACAAGTTATACCGGATCCTGGCGGTACAGCGTGCCATCGCAGATGACATGAACAGTGAGACCCTGGTTTTCAGTGCCAGGTCACTTAAGTCTGCTACCGCCGATACCCTCTCCCCCATTTATGCAACCATGGGAGCACAACTCAGCCAGCAGGAGATCATTAAATCATCCAACAATGTTATCGTCAAGGACCTGGCTACTTACTATTTTCTGAAGGCTGTAACTGCAATTACAGGATTTAAAAAGGCATGTTATTTCCTGCCTGCTTCAGGAGCTGAAAGCATTCCCATGATGGTCAATATTCTCATAGGCTGGGGCATCGATTACATCATACTCAATTTCGGGAACTCCGAAGAACGAACGGTGTATGAAAAGATGATACAGGAGCACTATGATAATAAAATCGACCTGGCCAAGCAGAAGATGGTATTGCTGGATGAATACCCCGATACGGAAGATCTCTTCTCCACCATTGACTTTAAAAAATATGTGGTAAAAGTGAGGGAAGGGATCACCGTGAAGAACTCGGATTATCTGAAGGACAACAACTACTCCAGGGCATTGATTGCATCCGGGTTCCTGCAGGAAGTAAACGACGGTCAGGTTAGTTACAAGAAGCTGGATGAGGAGTCCCGCGAAAACCTGGATCAGTTTGTTGCTCAGCTTGCCTCCATGCTAAAGTAATTGCTCATGAGATTGAATCCCGTTAAAAACCTCTCCCCTGCTCTCTTCCTTTTCCTGCTGTGGTGCCTGGCCCCGGCTGCGGGCGGGCAGGACACGCTGCTTTTGTTCCATCCCACTGTTTATAACCTGGAAGTTATTCAGAACCTGATGGATAAAGCGTTACTGAACCTGGAAGGTTACCATGTAAAAGGTGTATACCACGAACTGGAAACCTATGATTACAGTCAGTCTGAAGCATACATCGGGTACAACCGGGCGAGCCATTTTTCACTGGAGGAGATTCATGGTAACCTTGGACCGGACAATATTTTCGGCAAGAATGGGTGTACAGGGCAATTTACTAAATTGATGAAATCATCCAGGGGGGCTCTCTTCATGGGTGGACCGGATATCCCACCGGAGGTTTACAACGAAGAAACTCACCTGCTTACAATGGTGACCGACCCTTACAGGAACTACTGTGAACTCTCTTTCCTCTTCCACTTGCTTGGAGGGAGCCAGGATGAGCATTGGATACCTTATCTGGAACAACAACAGGAATACCTGGTCAGCGGCATTTGCCTGGGCATGCAAACCATGAATGTGGCAACCGGTGGCACCCTGGTTCAGGACATTCCCACGGAATTATATGGCATCTGGACCATCGAAAAGATCCTCTCCCTGCCTGCGGATCAAATACACAAAAACTACAGGGATACATCCTATCACTTTCACCATATCAGGTTGACCAAAGGATCGTTCCTGAACGCAGGATACGGATTGAAAACCAGTGCGGAGCCCCTGGTCTTGAGTTCCCACCACCAGGCTGTGGAACATCCGGGGAAAGGGTGGCTCATTGCCGCCACATCCATGGATGGAAAGATCGTAGAAGCAATCCGGCATGAACGGTATCCCCATGTGTTCGGTGTACAGTTCCATCCCGAACACCCGGATCTGTTTAATCCCCCCGTAACCGGGTCATATGCGTTCCACCTGGCTTACTGGAAAAACGTAGGCAGTATACTGCAGTCGGAGAGAGTACAAAAATAACTATTCGATCTCAATGAACCGGATACTCAGACCCAGGATGGAGGCATAGTACTCGCCCCGCTCCAGGATATCATCATCGCCCTCCTCATATACCCAGTTGATCTTCAATTCATTACCATCATTATGAACCTCTTTTAATTTCCTAAGTATCCTGAGCATATACTTCGACGTTCCGCTGTTCAGGTATTCCAGTTCGATATCTACAACGGTCATCGGGGGCGGTAAAGAGGAAAAAGCAATAACCCAGTCAAGTATATCTTCATAGAAGAGGGAAACATCTTCAGGAATGGACCTGCCTTTGAACTTAATCTTACCGGACGGATCCAGTAATACATAGGGTGTCCGCTTGGTGGGTTGAAACTCTAATCTATCCATTCCATTGCCGTTAAAGCAACTCTAAGATAGTAAAATTTTTATTGCACCTGAATGCAAATCAAGTCCGATTTACAACATATTGATCCGGAAAATCAGAAATACATCCTGGCCACAGGAGCGATGTCTTCAGAAGCATATTCGCCTTTCAGATAACGGTAATAACCGGTAATGGCAATCATGGCCGCATTATCGGTTGTATAACCCAGGGGAGGAATAAAAAGCTGCCAGCCCAGCCTGCCGGCTTCCTCTTCCACGGCTTCCCGGAGACCCGAATTGGCAGATACCCCTCCCGCCAGGGCAATCCGGCTGATCCCCGATTGTTTGGCAGCTTTCCGGAGCTTATCCATCAGGATATCAATAATGGTTTTTTGCAATGAGGCGGCAAGATCCGCTTTATGCTTTTCAACAAAGTCAGGATCCTCTTTGATGCGATCCCTGAGATAATAGAGGAAAGAAGTTTTAAGCCCGCTGAATGAATAATCCAGTCCCTCCAGTCTCGGTTTGCTGAATTTGAACCTGAGGGGATCCCCCTCCCCTGCCAGCCGGTCGATATGCGGTCCGCCCGGATAAGGCAGTCCCAACAGCTTGGCACATTTATCGAAAGCCTCCCCTGCAGCATCATCAATACTCCTCCCGATTATTTTCATATGATGATGGTCCTTCACCTCCACCAGCTGGGTATGCCCTCCCGATACCAGAAGCGATAAAAAGGGAAATGCGGGCGATAGACTCCCCGTTTCCCCTGATTCAATAAAATGGACCAGTATATGGGCCTGCAGGTGGTTCACCTCGATCATGGGAATGCCCAGTGCAGCTGTAAACCCCTTTGTAAACGAGGTTCCTACCAGGAGGGAACCCAGCAGGCCCGGCCCCCGGGTAAAGGCTACCGCATCGATCCGGGAACGTTCCACGCCTGCCTCTTTCAGTGCCCTGTCAACCACCGGGACAATATGCTGCAGATGCGCCCTGGATGCCAGCTCGGGTACCACTCCGCCATATTTCCTGTGTACATCCTGACCGGCAATCACATTGGAAAGCAGTTTTCTATCCATTAATACTGCAGCCGATGTATCATCACAGGAGGATTCGATCCCCAGAATTACCGTTGCCATGACAACTTTTTATATATTTAATGCGTTCAGCTGAAAGGAAAGCACAAAAGTATTAAAAAGATAGCAAAAATAGGTCTGATTGTAGTACTGGTGATCATAGCGATCCCTGCTCTTTCATTACTTTTTTTGCAAAACCGCCAGGTTCAGACCATGGTCAGCAAACTGGTGGCCGAACGTTTATCTGAGGAGCTGCAGGCAACCATTACCATCTCATCCGTAAACTACTCTTTTTTTAAAAGGATACAGGTGAATGACCTCTATATTGAGGACCTGCACGGGGACACCCTGATATATTCCGCGCTTACCAAATTAAGGATCAAACAGTTAAAACCCGGCCGGAACGGGATTGAGATCAAGAAGATCACGGTGGAAAATGCCTATGCGAATTTTGTAATTGACAGCAGTAATGTGCTGAACCTCTCCTTCATTGTAGACAGGCTTAAAAATCCGCATCTGCCCCCGGAGAAAAAAATACGGCTCCATATCGGGGAGATCGAAATGATTGATGGCAGGTTTTCACTGACCAGGATGATCCAGACACCCTCTTCAACGGCAGTAAATTTCAACGACCTGGACCTGCACGATCTGCAGATCAGCCTCAAGGACCTGGTCAGCTCCATGGATACTGTACAAATGCACATTACCTCCCTTCGCGGAGTGGAGAAATCGGGATTTAAAATAACCGGGGCGGATACACATCTTACTACAGGGAAAACCATGCTCCATTTTCGCGACCTGGATTTAACCACAGATGAGTCCCACCTTCAGGTACCCTACCTGGGATTCGATTTCGTGCGATGGGACAGATTTCAGGACTTTCCGAAAGAGGTTGATCTGACATTCCGGTCAGACCAGTCACTGATTACCATAGCCGACCTCTCATATTTTGTGCCGGGCACCCGTGGATTGCTGAAACAGCTTGTCATCAGTGGAAATGTGCACGGTCAGCTGAATGACCTGAAAGGTGAAGACCTCTATGTCACATTTGATCAGAACAGTTCCCTGGCATTTGATTTTGTCATGATCGGTTTACCTGAATTCAATAACACTTTTATGGACTTTAGAT
>JANTFK010000051.1 GCA_024763595.1 Bacteroidales bacterium
TTAGTCAGTGTAACCTTATACTTTGCCATAATCGTTTTTCGACAAAGATAAGAAACTATTCAAATATTACGTCATATTATTATTGACATGACACTAGAATGTAAAACGTATGCACTATGGAAAAGATTAGTATGTTCAAAAAGTTGATAACTTCGGTTGTCGTAATGTGTCTCTCAACGCTATTTGCGTTTTCAAATGGAGAGAACACAGAATTGTTTCTGACAGGCACTACCAACACACCGGCAGGTGATTATGTGGTGCAGACTACCAAAGATCTGTTTCATTATCAGGGTAAGGAATATGAGGTGTTCCGTGTCTCTTATGATGATCCGGTTATGGATATGAAGATTGCTGTGAATACACAGGGTAAGTGTACTTCATTTATTGCTTATAATGGTGAGTTTATGTTCTTCTATGATTGCAACAACTACGGTTTTGGCGTAAGAAAGGTGATGTTTTCAAATCCCTGGGTCAAAGATGCATTTGATGTCAAGAAGTTCAAACAGCAGACGATACTATTAAAAGATAAAAAGATCAGGAAGAAGGATGCTGTTGGCCTCATCGCAGCTTATGTACCCCAGCTTAAAGTCTAACTACCTGGACTAACCTGATGTTTTAACAGCACAGTTGTTTTATAGATACTGGCCGGTTGATTTTAACCGGCCCGGTTTCGTATAACAGCGTCTGTTTCGTGAGGATTTAATCAATTTTACAAACAAAAAGTTGCACAACTAGCATCAGGGATAACACATCAAACAGACGGGATTACAGAGCTCCCGGACAATCTTAGACATTCGCTTCGGCTGGCGTAAAAGGTTTGTACAAATGGGACTATTTTTCTATTTTTGTCGTGCTTTAAGCCAACCGGAGAGGTGGGAGAGTGGCTTAATCCACCAGTTTGCTAAACTGGCGTACCCGGTTAGGGTACCGGGGGTTCGAATCCCCCCCTCTCCGCCATACATGCATACCCCCCGGTTCCCGCCGGGGGTTTTTCATTGTACTGAATTACGCGAACGCATAGTTTTCACCAGGCTC
Organism: Bacteroidales bacterium; assembly: GCA_024763595.1. Lineage (GTDB taxonomy): Bacteria > Bacteroidota > Bacteroidia > Bacteroidales. The sequence goes on from JANTFK010000051.1 coordinate 1,036, forward strand.
GCAGGTTCGCATGTCCCTGGCTTGCTGCAGGGACATGATTATTCAGGATATAGTTGTGCTAAAGCCTTTTGATTTAGTTCAATTATCTCTATATTTAGTTCCCTGTTATTGCGGAATTTACATAAAACCCATATAAAGAACCTATTATCATGAAGCGTAAACAGAATCCTTTTTCCCGTCGTCAGTTTATGAAGACGACTTCGGTTGGTGCACTTGCTGCCAGCCAGATCATTCCTGCTTATGCATTTGGCATGCACAACAACGGGCAACCCGGAAAACTGGCGGCCCTTGGTGGCACACCGGTAAGAAGCAATAAAAACTGGCCCAAGTGGCCTTATACAGACCAGAATGTTATCGATTCGGTGATGGAGACCACCAAAAGCGGTATTTGGTGCAGGATCCAGTCCGCTACAGGAACAGTTCCCACCTTTGAAAAAAGGTGGGCAGAGATGAATGGTGTCAAACACGCGGTTGCCACCGGTTCGGGAACACAGGCACTCCATACTGCTGTGGAGGCACTGGGAATTGGTCCCGGTGATGAAGTGATCACCTCCCCCTATACCGATCCGGGCACCATAGCTTCCATTTTATCGGCGCGGGCCTTACCGGTGCTTGCCGATATTGATCGCTTTTCATTCCAGCTTGACCCCGATGATGTGGAGCAAAGGATCACAAAAAATACAAAAGTCCTCATGCCCGTTCACATGTGTGGCCAGCCCGCTCATATGGAAAGGTTCATGGAAATAGCTAAAAAACATAATCTGTATGTCATTGAGGATGCCTGCCAGGCACACTTTGCCAGATACCAGGGCAAGCAGCTCGGGACCTTCGGAAATCTGGGATGTTTCAGCCATCAGTCTTCCAAAGTACTGGCATGTGGAGAAGGGGGAAGCATCATAGGGGATGATGATGAATTGATGGACAGGTGTTATACCGTACAGAACCACGGGACATCAAGGCGCGGGCGCACTGAGACCATCGGACCCAAATACCGCATGAACGAATTTGAAGGTGCCGTATTGATGGGGCAACTCCCCACTGTCATGGAGCGCCATGTACTGCGTAATAAGAATGCCAGGTACCTGACCTCCAGGATCAAGGATATACCGGGCATACGTCCGCAAAAGCTGTACGACGGTACCGAAGAGGGTTCTTTCTACCTCTACACCATGAACTATGATAAGAAGGCGTATAACGGGGCCGGCCGGGATAAATATCTGAAAGCGCTGGCGGCGGAAGGTATAAAACTGAGTCCCTACATTAAAAACGGGTTACACAGGGAGCCCTGGGTTGATAATATCATCGGCAGGAGGGTGTACCAGCAGATGTACGGCAAGCAAAGGCTGAAGCAGTTCAAAGATGAGATGGTATGCCCCAATTGTGATGTAGTTTGTGATGAAGAGATGGTCATGTTATGGGCATCAGGTCCACTGCTCGGTACCCAGAAGGACATGGATGACATCATCAATGCCCTCACCAAAGTGTATGAGAACCGTGACCAGTTAAACAACGTGTGATCTTACCGGAAAAGTATGAAAAAGATGTTCAGGTTACCCGTGTTGCTCCTGTTTCTGCTGCCGGGTTTGCTGGTTCTATCCACCACCAGTTGCAACAAGTATGATGACGCCATAAAGGTGGGTGTCTTTGAAGTAAATGTAACACCTTCTGTCGGGGGGATTGTGGCTTACGCAAAGGTCCGGTCGATTGTCGATTCTCTTTATGCCAAAGGTATAGTGATCCTTTCGGATCAGAAGCCGGTTGTATTGTGTTCAGTAGACTGGATCGGTATTGCCAACGAGGGACAGGATGCCTGGCGGGAGAGCCTTGCCAGGGCTGCCGGCACCACAACAGACAGGGTGGCTGTTCATGTGATCCATCAGCATGATGGTTGCCGCTGTGACTTCACAACAGCAGGGATCCTGGATGAATATGGTCTGGGAGGATGGCGCTACGATACGCTATTTATGCGCAATACCATCCGCTCGGTGGCCCGGGCTGTTGAAAAAGCAACACAAAATGCCCTGCCGGTTACACACCTGGGTTTTGGCCAGGCAAAAGTGGAGAAGGTGGCTTCCAATCGCCGTATCCTTGGAGAAGACGGGAATGTGAAGATCATCAGGTTCAGCAGTACCACTAATCCGGAGGCCATTGCGGCCCCTGAAGGATTAATAGATCCCTGGCTGAAAAGTGTCAGCTTCTGGAATGAGGATCAGCCACTGGTGGTACTGAATTATTATACCACACACCCCATGAGCCACTATGGGAAGGGGGATGTGAGTTCAGATTTTGTAGGTATTGCAAGGGATTCACGTGAAAGTCAGCTGGGAGTGCCCCATATCTACTTCTCCGGTGCCGGAGGTAATATTGCTGCCGGAAAATACAATAACGGATCACCCGGCCGGAGACCGGTACTGGCAGGACGGATGGAGAAAGCCATGCAGCAGGCATGGGAGCAGACAACTAAAACAGCCCTGTCGAAATCGGATCTGGAATGGAGGAACACGGAGATCCGGCTTCCGCCCGGGGCACACCTGGTAGAGGATCAGCTAAGAGCCCGCCTGGCAGACAGGAAGCTGGATTCCCTGAAGCGGTTCACCGCCGCCAAACAACTGGCTTGGCTCAACCGTACCAATACGGGGCACAAGGTTAATGTTTCAGCCCTGAAGCTGGGCCATGTATGGTTGTTGCAGCTGCCCGGGGAAGCCTTTGTTGAGTATCAGCTGGCAGCCCAGGAAATGAAACTTGAAGATCAGGTATGCACCGCTGCTTATGGCGAATACGGACCGGGTTACATATGTACGGAAATTGCCTATACACAGGACAAAGGCTATGAACAGAGCCCGCGTGCCTCTTTCGTATCACCTGAAGTAGAAGCAACCCTCCTGAATGCAATGCGTCAGGTACTGGAATAACTTTTTCTACCAGCGAGTTTTATGATCATTACGGAGTTTCATATAAAGCGTATCTCTGCTGCAGGTGTAATTTTCAGCATCTTTGTTAATCTGGCCTGGCCGCAATACAGGCCCGTGGAACTGATAGACAGAATTCATCTGGTTCCGCAACCGGTATCTGTTGTCTGCCAGGAACAGAAAATTGCCTTTCCACGGGCTGTTTCAGTTATGGGTCTTTCCCTGAATAATCCTGAACAGCAGCGGACAGTTGAAACGCTGACATCCCTTTTTGCCGGGTTCTCAGATGTGGCACTGGATTTTGGAGGTACCCATTCCTATAAGATTCATTTTATTGAAAATGACAGCCTGCCCCCCGAAGGTTATAAACTGGTGAGTACGGAAAACGGTGTGTCGATCTCAGCAAGGAGTGCCAGTGGTCATTTTTATGGTGCACAAACCCTATACCAGTTACTGGCATTCAGTTACTGGGGAAGCAACATGCTTGATATCAGTTATAAACCGATGGAGGAAGATGCATTTGAAAAACGGTATATTCCGCTTTTATCCATAGTAGATGCACCACAGCTGGAGTTGCGCTCTTTTATGATTGACATGGGACGCGCCACTTTTCCCATGCCATATATTAAACACATCATCAGAATCATGGCACATCTGAAAATGAATATGCTCCATTTGCGTTTGTATGATGATGAGTTGAACGGCTTTCGCTTCAGAACCCTGCCACTGGGAGGAGAGAATCCTTATGCAATTGATTCCGGGGACTTAAAGGAAATTGTCCGCTATGCCCGCTCCTTTCATATTACCGTAATGCCGGAAATGGAGTCCTGGGGGCATGTGGGAAGCATTGTTTATCACTACCCGGAGCTGTTTGGCGCCGTTGGTATGTATGGCGGTTCCTCTTTCGGGATCGGGGAGGCAACATACAGGTTGCTGGAGAAAATGTATGAGGAAGTATTATCCTGTCTTGAAGATGATGCCATCGTCCATGTTGGATTGGATGAAGCCAACTGGGCGGTTCTGCCCGGCGAGGAGAATAAGGGGTATACTCCGACCACCCATGTGGGGAGGGTCTATGATATATTGATGAAGCTGGGCAGGGACAATCATCAGGAGATAACCATGCACCTCTGGGCAGATCATGGCGGCAGGCCCCTGCCTGAGCGGATTGAGGCTGACGTTGTAATCGAACCCTGGGAATATACCGAAGCAGGAAAGGAAAGGATCCTGGAGCGAATGGAAAAATATGGCGGAGAGCATAAGACAGCCCTGATGATGGGAGGTGGCGTTCGATCCACCTGTCATGATGGTGATTATGGTGCCACACGCATCTGGTGCCAGCAGGGCATCAAATATCCCAATGTCCTTGGAATTACTATCTGCTTGTGGGGCACCAATGATGTGGCAGGGAGCCTTATTTCATTGTTTGCAGGGGCAGATTATGCATGGACACCCCAAATGCCCGGAGTGAAAAAAAATGATACAACCGGCGAGTTGCTCAGATCGGAGATCAATGTATGGATGCGTAAATGGCAAACCATTTTTCCCGATGCAGCCGACAATTATCTGAATGTGGATCGCGGACCGCAAACATTTATGGGCAAATATCTCTGGCCACCCATGTCCAATCGTGCTGTTTCCCCAACTGTCAGTTTCAAACCTGAATCCCGCTCTCGCATCAATGAGCATAATAATAATTAATACTGGATCCTTATTTGGGAACATACTCCCTTTAGCCATGAAAAGCATTTTCAAATTATCAGCCTGGTTACTTATTCCTGCTTTGCCTGTTTTAATGCTTTTTACAACCGGGTGCAAACCTGCTGATAAGCAGATCGTACCACCACCGGTCATCCAAACCGGTTGGGATGACTTGCTGGAAGATATTCAAACGCCGGATGAGTGGATGAAGAAACGGGAAGTGCTCCGTCAGCGGTTCCTGGAGTTGATTGGTGACAATGCTAAACCTCCATCCAGGCCACCGCTTGAATGGGAAATTCACGACTCGGCCGTGGTTGACAATATTTATATCAGGAAATTGATTAGCTACAACGTCGAACCGGACCAGCGTGCCTGGGCCTACCTGGCTATTCCGCTCCATCTGGATAAACCGGCTCCCGCCATTGTTGCCCTGCATGGCACTGCAGTGGAAGGCAAAGATGTAACTGCCGGTTTTTCTGATAGGGATCCGAATCATACGCAACAGGCGCATCTCGACCATCTGGCCCGCCGGGGCTTCATTGTCATCGCTCCAGACCATTTCAACATGGGTCAGCGCCTTCCGCCGGAAGGTACCTATCATACAGATATTCTCTATGATCGTCATCCTGATTGGTCGGCCCCGGGGAAGATCGTATATGACGCTTCCATTGCCATCGATCTGCTTGTGACGCTACCCATGGTTGATACCACCCGGATCGCCACGCTGGGCCATTCACTCGGAGGTCAGTCGGCTATCTACCTGGCTGCATATGATCCGCGCATCCGGGTTGCAGCCAGTTCTGATGGTTCATTTACTTTTCGTTACAATACAAGTTATATGGAGTGGGCACGACCGCGTGGTGAGTATTCCTATTTCATGAACCTTCGGTCAACACTGGAAGCGGGCCGTCTGCCTCCCATCGACATACACGAGATTATTGCCCTGATAGCACCCCGCCCGTTTCTTGATATTATCGCACTGAATGATCAATATGGCGGCTCACGGCCCGGTCACCAACAGCGGGTGATGATGGACCTGCGGCTGGCCGATCTCTGGCAGCTTTTAGGTTCACCTGAAAACTTCTCTTTTTATGTACGAGGCGAAACGCATCAGTTTGGCTATAACTCACGTGAACTGGTTTATGCCTGGATCGACCGGTACCTTCAGACTCCCCGTGCTGCTAATCCAAAGGTACTCATGAAAAATCCGGATATGGCAATAAAATGAAGAGTTTCGCCTTTTTCATAGCACTGCTGCTTGCGGCAGGCTTGTACGGAAAGCCCGTTTACCGTATTACGCTTACTGTAACTACCCGGCTACCCGAAGGAAACATACCCATGGATCCGGTGATCGACTTTGAAAAGATAATTACCGGGGCCGGGTTAACGGGAGTACTGGATCCAAACTCAATCGAAATTATAAATAGCGCAACCGGTGAACCGGTCCCTTTTGGTCTATCCGAAGATTTCGCATATGGCGACAGGGGCCGGCTGGAATGGGTCATTACCAACCCTGCTCATAAAACATTTGAGATCCGTTTCAGGGTTGTTACCGAGCGACCTCCACTTCAACCGAAGGCATATATACCACCGGTGGGTGTGGGAGACCTGCTGCGCTATAATGCAGGAGAACCCCGGCCCATCGGGATGCCCTATGTTGCCCGGCTGATAGACCTTTCCGGTGACGGAAAGCGTGACCTGGTGGGTTGCTGGAATTACGCATACAGACCTGGCTGGCCATGGGACGGGATCATCAGCTATCCCCGGGTCGGAGATGAGGAGAATTTTGAGTTCGGCGACCTGGTTCATATTCGATATGTTTCTCATCACGACTCATCAGACTTTAAGTATCGAAGCAATATCTATATGTTTGCTGATTTCGCCGATCTCAATCATGATGATCTCCCCGATATTGTTTATTGTCCCAGCCGAAACAATCAGCTTTTCTTTTTCCTGAACACGGGTAAACGGGATGGAGGAGGGATGCCGGTATTTGTTGCCAGTGATACTGTTCCCCGCCAGACAGACCACTGGCAGACCTGCCGTGCGGTTGACCTGAACCGGGATGGAGCTGTGGATTTTGTCATAGGCAATCTCTATTTAAGGAACACCAATCCCGATGGCTGGCCCATCAGGCTGGAAAAAGGCGACTCCCTCCATGCCGGCAAGGATCCCTGCTTTTATGATGTCAATGGAGACAACAGATTAGATGCCGTCTGTCTGGAGGAGATAGCGGGTGAGGGGCTTTCGAATTACCGTGTTGTCTGGAAAGAGAACCTGGGCGGTTCCGTTCCGGTTTTCGGATCCTCCATTCCACTCAGCGACATTAACCCTGCGTATCCCCGCGCAGTTGCGGCATTAAATGAAGGACCCCGCCGCGGAATATTGATCAGCCATCAACATTATGAAAAACTATCTTTTTTTGAGCAGACCAATGCTCCCGGTACTGAGCCGCAATTTTCAAACTCAGCCCTCTGCAGTTCTGTTTCGGCCGTAATGGCCCTGTCAGATCAGGCTTACCCATACGTGTGTGACTGGGACAACGACGGGGACAAGGATCTCCTGGTTGGCGGTGGATATGGATTCCCCCGCATTGTTATCAATGAAGGCTCAAAGGAAAGGATGGCCTTTGCTGAAAGCCGCTATATTCTTTCAGAGGGGAAACCCATTCGTCTGACACGCAATCAGATCCTTGGAGGAGACCACTGGCACAATATGGGCTATTCGTACCCGGCCTTCATCGATTGGGACAATGACGGCCTGCCCGACCTGATTCTGCCCAATGAGACCAACCGGATTTTCTGGTATAAGAATATCGGCACCCTTGAGAAACCTGAGTTTGGTCCCAGGCTTCAGATCATATGCGACGGATATCCCGATTCGCCCGCATTAAGATCCCTATCCGCCCGCCATGCCATAGATACAAGCCTGGAACGCCTTCCCTATCCCTACGAAAAGGAGCGTCCTTTTTACTGGAGGACCGGAGCGGCATTTGCCGACTGGAATGGTGACGGGCTCGTGGATTTTATCACACACGATGGTTATACACACAAAGCCACCCTCTTTACCCAGTATTATGACAGGGAAGGAAAACTGCGATTAAAAAAGGCTTACGCAGTAAAGCTGGCGGACGGGCGGTTGATCGATGACAGGATCGTCAACCGGACAAGCCACTGGACCGAATCTTTTAAAGCAGTTGACTGGGATGCGGACGGATTAACCGACCTGATCTATTCCTGTGCTGGTTCAAGCGGCAATTCAAGCATCTACCTGTTAAAAAATGTGGGTACAAAAGATGTACCGCTATTTGCCGCCCCGAGAACTTTTGCTTGCTATGGTAAGCCCATCAAAGTGACCAATCATGGCCCGCATCCCTGGGTGGGGGATTTGGACGGAGACAGCAAACCGGACGTGCTAACCTGCGTTGAATGGAGTGTCTATCCCTTCTTCAGCCATAATGCCATTGAGATGAAACACCGGCCGGGTTATGCCCTTTCGGAAGCTGAAGTTATGCTGGATTACAAATAGAAGATGGCGCTTGTCTGCAGCCGGGGTTGACCGGGTATGATGATAGTTTTATCTTGTATCAAAATTTTCAGTTATGAAAATCATTTCCTTAACCGATGTAGAGAAAAACGAAGTTAACATGGAAGGAGCCGCTGGTGCCTGGAAGCAGCTCCCCCTGGGGTGTGCAGATGGAACCCCCGTATACTCCTACCGGGTGTTTACAGTTGAACCGGGCGGACATACGCCCTATCACCAGCATCCCTATGAACATATGAACTATGTGATCGAGGGCACAGGTGTGCTTGTCAACGTAGAAGGAGAGGAGCAGCCCCTGAAGGCCGGGGACTTTGCCCTGGTTGACCCAAGTGAGAAGCACCAGTACCGCAACAAGGGCGATCAGCCTTTTAAGATGATCTGTGGGGTACCTAAGGAGTTTGAGTGAACGGATTCATTTCGAACAAAACACCTTACTCCACTGCATATAAGGCTGTCGAATTTTCCTGTGCGGATAGAAATTTCCACCTTGCTGCCATCCTTCTGTACTGCTCCATGGGTGAGAGCGGGATTGGCTCGTCCCGAAAATAGTCATTGGCATGGTAACAGAATTCACAGAAGCGCATGAAGCCGGAGACTGAATTCTCCGGGATTCCCTGTACTATGTCATATTCTGCGTTCTGTTCAAGAAATCTCTCAAAATCTTCCACCTGATCGGGAGGCAATTCCTTATCCGGCCTGACAGTTTCATCATCGACAACATCCCAGAAGGTAGATCTTAATATCTTTCCGGTCCGTTTCTCATAGGGCAGGTGTTTCCCCAAGAACCAGTTATAGGCTGGGGAATCCTTTCTGATCCGGGTAATCTCTTATGGGATCTCATCACATAACCAGGAAAGAAAGGTGATCAGTCTGTTATCTGCATTTTAGGTCCCGCGACTACAGGCCCGCTATGGAAGCGGAACAGGTGCCTGTCAATACATGGAGCCTTTGCTTTCATTTTTATTCAGGATCAGAGGATGCAATTTCTTGCTTGATAGCATTATTGATATATTGATTTAGAGAGACACCCTTCAAGGCAGCATTGTATGCAGCCTTCTTGTGCAGATCAGGCGATAAACGGATGTTGAGATTTCCTTTGTAAGATTTCTCAAGTGGAATATTCTTCCGGGTACAATCCTTAATATGCTCATTAACCATGTACCTAAAACCCTCTTCAAGATCATTCACAGTTGATCCCTCAAAGGTGATAAGATCGTTCACTCCTTCGACCTTTCCATAGAACACCCTGTCTTCGCTTGCAAAATGTACGGTGCCAATAAAACCTTTATACTTCATTATATCTTTCATAATAATTCATTTGATTTTAATTCATCAATAATCAAATCAATCTGATACCTCTTTAATACATTACCTGGATGAGGTTTATGAAGTTTAATATTATGTTTTAGTCCTTCATTGTTAAAAACGATCCTTGAACCTGATCCTTGTTGTTCTTCATACCCAAAGCTGCTCAATAACCTGAATAACTCATTGTAGGTGAAATCCTTTGGCCGGGAAAGGAACCTTGAGAGAAGTTTTTCAGATCGTGTCATTTGAACTTGCTTGGTTTTACAAAGATATGACATGCAATTTACGTTTGCAACTATAAAATAGTGGCATACGAATTGTAAAATATCCTAAAACGATCTTCAAAATATCCTAATTCTCAGGAGTAAGTTATAGTGCATATGATTTACATCATTGAAGGGAAAGGTGCTATGGTGAATGCGAAAGGGGAGGAGAAAGCATTGAAAGCAGGTGATTTTGCGCTGGTCAATCCCGATGAAAAACACCAGTACCGGAACAAGGGGGATCAGCCTTTTAAAATGATCTGCGGGGTGCCGAAGGAGTTTGAGTAGAAAGATGGTCTGCTGCCAGGTTGTAATTATCCGGAATATGTAGCAGGTCATTTGCAAACTCAATCGATTTTTAAAATTTGACCCGTTTTAATGAAAACCTGATTCGACACAGATTCCATCCTGATCCGATAGAAATAGATATGGTTCTCCAGCTGAGTTGGACTCCAGATCACGCTGTGCATACCCGGCTCCAAATGCTGAAATTTGACCATATGTACCTGTTCACCAAGCAGGTTGAATATTTCCAGGGTAACCTGACCTGGTTCCGGTACATTAAATTCAAAGTTGGTCGTGTACTGGAATGGATTGGGATAAGTGAGTTCTTCAAATTCTCCGGATTGGTCCATCGGATGTTCCGCTATCCCTACCGGCCACGCCTTTATATTTTCGAAAGCACCCAGATCAGGCCTGGAACCGGAAGGATTGGGCCTTGGATTTCCCTCCATGTCAAAGGGCGGACTAATCATCCACATTCCTTCCACTTCGATGGAATCTTTGCCTGCCCCGATGGCCGGACTGGTATCCATAAGGTGATAATCTGCCTGGCTGGCATCCATAAACAACGGATCCTTATCCATGTTGCCTTCCCCGTAAACCAGGGTGGAGACGGTATCCGTGATATTTATTGAATCCGATCCATACTGGATATCATTGTAATTAAGGGTCAGCTTACAGGGCAAGGTATCTAATACCGAGCTTAAGGTCAGCTGTGCAGGATAATTGTCCCAGAAGATACTGTTGGAAACGATGGTATTCGCCCCCCGGTAAACCTGCAGCCCGCCGCCTCTTCCGGCACTGTTTCCAACGAAAGTACAGTAGTTGACATCAACCTTTGTATCCAGGGAGGCAATCCCCAATCCCCCTGAAGTTGCACCCACATCTACAGTAGCTGCATGATTATCAGAGAAGAGGCAGTTGTAAACATGGCCCTGGGATTGCTGAGAAATTGTTCCTCCCGCAGTCCATGCTTCTACTATGTTCCCCCGAACAATGGTATTGGAAAGCACCAGAGGCTTCTTACACCTGAAGATCCTGAAACCTCCTACATGATGGGCACTGTTGTCTGCGATCAGGCATTTGTCAATCCGCAGGTCCAGCAGGGGATGATCGGTATGGGTCTGTTGGATGCTCATTCCCCCGGCAACATTTCCTGAATGATTATTGATGATTTGAGTACCTGAAAGCGTACATACAAACAGTGAATCAAATACCAGGGTGTCAACTGCATATTCCATTGCTCCTGAATATTCAAGAGCTGTGTTCCCATCCAGTGAACAACTGTCCATTTGCAGATGACAATTGAAGAGATGTAATCCT
>JANTFK010000052.1 GCA_024763595.1 Bacteroidales bacterium
TCACCCTGGGGAGCATATTGCTGTTCAACAACCTTCATTAAATCCATGATTATATACTTTAATGTTTTTAGCCTCGATTTAACAGGTCGCAAAAGTACGAATTATTTTTGGTATAGACCAGCAGGAAATGTGATTTATTAACAATTGATCTGCTTAATGAATATCTTCACCGGTCATCCTGAGTTTTTTGCCCGTATCTTTTACCACCATCTTTTTCCATTGTTCCGGATATCCGGGCTGGTCCGGGTATAGCGGGTATCCTTCCGGACTTCTCAGGAACTTTCCGTTCTCCTCTTTCTTGATATTCCCGTCAATATATTTAACAAGCAGGAATTGCCCCAGATCTTTATATCGCTGAACAGTATAGTTACCCATATTTACCGAATAATTGGTAATGAATTCCCTGGCCATATCAGGATTAACTTCAAATAGTGCCATGGCTGCTTCATCAATGGAAGGGACCTCTGCTGTGAATTTCTCTTCCAGTTCACGCTGTACTTTAACAATATCCTTCATCATGACATTATAGCGCAGATAGCTGAAATTTGACACAAAGTTGAATGCCCAGAAAGCGGATGTTTCAGAGTAGGTCAGCAGATCGCCGTTACCTGCTGCATACGATTCAGGAATACGGGTCATCCCGCAGTACATGGGTACATAGGTCGAAGCAGCTGCATCATCTACTCCAAACCATAATATCCCCAGCCAGTCAGGTTTGGCGGGTTTGCATTCGGCCACGAAGGAGAAACCTGTCTGTTGTGTGGCAGTTGCCCGCTCATTTACATACATCTTTCCGTCATATTCCCAGGTAAGGGGACGCCAGCGGTAGGGTAAACCAAAAGGACCCGCACCAGCATCTTTGGTCATGTCCAGTTCAGTACCTTCCAGATGATCCCGCATGAAATTCATCATATCGCGGGTTGAAAGTTTACGGTTGGGCTTGATATAGAGCGGCATCCTGTTCTCCAGGTCATGCCCTTTTACATAATCCAGATAAGCATCCATTCCGTTGCTGATATCCTTAAAGAAAGACCACACCCTGAGGTCACAAAAGCGTGCGCCACCAAAATTGACGGGAGCGTAAGTATCTGAAAAACTGAAATCGTTATCCGTTCCTTCGTAGTATCCTTTTTCACGTGCAAAAGAGATTACATCAGCGGCATAAAGGCAATTCTCTGGATCGTCCAGCGGAAACTGCTGTATACGGGCCTGGTTGGCATGACCGCTTACATAACCATCGGGTATCCTTACAGCCACCCAGACAGCCCCCTTATACTTATTAAAGGTGTTGCCCTTTTCTGTAACCATTTCAGTACCTTTTCCGATCATCTCCATGATCCACACCTCATTCGGGTCGGCAATGGAAAAGGATTCTCCCGAACTGGAGTACCCGTAATCTGCCACCAGCTCTCCCATGATGGTGATCGCTTCTCTGGCTGTCCGTGCACGCTGTAATGTGATATAGATCAGGCTGCCATAATCGATAATGCCTGTGGAATCCCTTAATTCGTGCCTTCCCCCGTAGGTTGTTTCGCCAATGGCAACCTGGTGTTCATTCATGTTCCCGACAACGGAACAGGTATGGGAAAGCTGTGGGATCCTGCCAAGAAACCTGTTGGTATCCCATTCATAGACATCCATCATAGTACCGGGAGGATAATCGGCAGCCGGCCGGAAGTATAGTTCACCATATAATACATGTGAATCGGCCGCATAGGTGATCATGGAGGAGCCATTAACAGAAGCCCCCGGTGTAACCAGAAAATTTGTACAACCCAGCACATGATCCATCCCGGAAACCAGGAACACCATTGCCAGCACTAAGGATATTGTTTTTCTCATTTGGACAATCTTTATTTAATCATTTATACATTCAAAACAAAAAGTGGCGAAAAATAGCAATAATTATAAAATCCTGACGTATAATAAATGAAGTTATTTCGCATAAAAATTATGCGAAGAAAAGGAAAAGATTTAAATTTGCGGCACGATTTTTGTATTAAAAAATAGAGTACAGATTTTTCATAAGTAGTTTAGTTGGTAGTTTTAGTTAGTGTTGAAAAAAAGGGTCCGTCGCCAGACGGGCCTTTTTTAATGAAATGTGCCTTGTGAAAAACTGATCTATCCGGTAACTATCTCTGGTGTTCTGCAAAATATTTTACCACATGTAACTCAGCAGCTCTTCCCGTTCCTTATCAGAAATGGCATAATTGAATCCTTCAGCACGGTTTCTGTTCATTAATTCAAGAATCTCTTCCTTTTTTAATTCATCTATACCGGTTTCACTGCACCTGACAGGACTTCCCAGGGAGCTGAAGAAAGATTTGAAACCGTTGATGGTTCCCTCCACGGAAGAGACTTCGAACAGTGCTTTTCCCAGTTCCGTGATCCTTTCTCCGGCCCGCTCCCTCATCAAATGCATCCAGGCCGGAAATATGATGGATAGTGTGGCTCCGTGAGGCGTATCATACAGGAAAGAGAGGATATGTCCCAGTGCATGAACACCCCAATCGCCAGATTTCCTACCATACATGGTCAGGTTGTTCAGTGCATTGGTTGCCGCCCACATGATCCTGGCCCGGAGTTCATAATTACCGCTGTCCTTCATCAGTGCCGGGCCATACTCCAGGGCCTCCCTGATGATGGCAATTACAAACCTGTCGGAAAGTGAAGCATCACCTTCCCCGAACCAGGCTTCCAGGCAATGGGCTGTCAGGTCCACGATTCCGTAAGCGGTATGGTTTTCAGGTACCGACAGGGTATAGGCCGGGTCCAGGAAAGCGTGCCTGGGATATATCAGATCATTTTTGTGCCCGATCTTTTCCCGTGTCTCCGGATTCTGCAACACTGCCACTCCATTCATTTCTGTCCCGGTGGCAGCAAGGGTCAGTACGGCAATCAGCGGGAGCGCATTCTGTGGCTCGTGCCTGCCCTTCATAACATCCCAGGCATCGCAACCCTCAGCAATGCAAATGGCTATGATTTTTGCTGAATCAATCACACTTCCGCCACCTGCGGCAACCACCATTTCCACATCGTATTCCCGGCCGGTACGGGTTGCCTCCCGCACATCCTCAACACGGGGATTGGGTTTGATCCCGCTGAATTCAACTACCTGGACTCCATACTGTTCCAACTGTTCCATGGTGTCACGGTAGCTGCCGTTTTTCAGAACGGATCCTCCACCGTAAACAAGCAATGCTTTATTTCCGAGATGAGAAGCATTTTTCCCCAGGTCACGTACAACCTGACGGCCGAAATGGAGCTTAACCGGATTATATGCGATGAAATTATTCATGATTGATATGCTTTTATAAGATTCATATGCTGTTAAATAGTATGTATAAAACCTGCAGAGAGATCGGTTGCGCCTCCGGTTACGCTGGAGAGACAGTTTATCTCTCCGCGTATCTTCAGTACGCCAAGTAAAGCAAATATAACGGCTTCTTTATAATTGATTACCGGGGCCGGGGGAATTTCTATCCCGGATCCCGTATGGTTATGTAACCGCTCAACCAGGTATTGGTTCAATGCGCCGCCCCCGGTGACCAGTACCGATCTGAGACCGGCGCGCCCGATAGCCGACCCGATCTGTATGGCGATGTGTTCTGTTACGGTAGCCATCAGGTGGGAAATGGGTTGATCCGTCACTTCGATCAATGGAAGAAAATGTTCCAGGAACCATTCCCGTCCCAGGGATTTAGGGGGTGTCAGCGCATAATACTCCAGTTGATTCAGCATGGTAAGGAGCGGGTTGATCACACAACCCTTTTTTGCCAGCCTGCCATCTCTGTCAAAGGGGAGTCCGGCCATCCCGGCAAGATGGTTCAGAGCCATATTTGCAGGACAGATATCATAAGCGATGCGCTGCTCTTCCCTGTTCTCATAAGAGATATTGGCAAATCCGCCCAGGTTGAGGCATCCGTCGAAGGAACCGAACAAAAGCCTGTCTCCGACAGGTACAAGAGGTGCGCCCTGGCCACCCTGTGCCACATCCTGGCTCCTGAAGTCGCTGACCACGGTTATACCGGTCTTTCCAGCCATGATCTCTCCATTGCCGGCCTGGAACGTAATTCCTCGCAGTGGTTCGTGCAGGATGGTATGACCATGAGAGGCTATCAGGTCCGGGTTCAAATGGTGCCGTCTGTGAAAGGCATTGAGCAATCCGGCGTAATAGCGGCCCAGTTCGCTGTCCAGATCCCTGATCATTTCCATGTTCCACCGGGAGGCATTCTCCAGTATTAATTTCAGCGGAGCCGGATAGGGGAGGGTTTCGGCTGCCAGGATCGAATAGCTCCAGGCCTGACCCTCCTTCACCAATTCACAACAGGCCAGGTCAACCCCATCCAGGGATGATCCGGACATCAGTCCGGTAACCGTATATTTTTCAGTCATTCCGGCATTACCAGGTAAATGATGTTTGGAATAAATTCACGTTTCCTTTTGCATCGCTTACGTACAGTTCCAGTTCATGGACCCTGTCCCTCTCTATTCTTTGTGCATCTAATTTGTAGATCAGCAGGTCGTTCTTCAGGTCATACTCAAACAGTGCCCATTGCTGGTCTATATAACCCTCATACCGCTCAATGCCGGAAAGATCATCCCTGATGATAAATCGCAGTGAACGTTTTTTTATTGGCTCTTTTGTCAAATCGCCGTTCAGTGAACGGATCTCCGGCGCAATGGTGTCGATCCCGATGGCGTATTCCCCGAAACTTCTGATGTCTGAAGTCACTGAACCACGCTCGTATACACCTCCGGCCGATGTTGTTTCATGATCCTCATCCAGGGTGATCAGCAACAACTTATCTGTTAAGGCCGGATCTGTTATGGAAGTCCGGATGGCCAGCTTACAGCGCTTATGTACGGGGTAATGCCTATCGGAAATATGATAGAATGGTGATAGCGAACCGTGGGCCGGAGGCGTCATACCAAAGGTGAACTCCAGGTCATCGTATAGTGCATTGAGGGGCAGCGTTAAACTGACATCACCATCCTCGAACCGGTTTTCAACATCATAATGCATGGTTGTTGTTTTTTCTGACATTTGAACGGGCAGCTGTTCAATTCCGGTATTCCCGGATATGGTGAATTTCAGGACCGACCTGTTACCAGCCACATCAGCAGCTATCACTTTGATCTTATATGCCCTGTTTTCATCCACCGTCACCACTCCGTCGTGGAGCAGTTCTTTATAATTATGTAACCTGTCACCGGGTAACCGGTGCAGCCGGTGGGCCCTGACTCCGGTACTGATCCGTTCAGGGTAATCCATATGAGCATTTACATAACGTGTTTCGGCGAATGAAAACTCATCCATTACATATTTGTAGGTCAGCCGGTCATCCACATACATTTCCAGGCTGTATACACCGCACCGGTTATAGGCACCATTCAACAGGTCAAAAACCTCCACACTGATACCCAGGTTGCCTGCTGCTTCCAGGACGGTACCCCAGGGCAGGGTATAGACCCCGTTATCCTTTACAACTGTTGAAGAAAACTTTTCCAATTGTCCATTTACAGATCCCTGATGATGCACCGGGTAGATATAAACCTTATAAAACCTGGGCGGGATCCGGTCCTCAATAGTAAAACCGTATTTCAGTACATTTGTCGGATGCTGTTTGGCTGTAGTGCGAATCTCAAAATGCAAATGGGGGCCGGATGAACTTCCTGAATTGCCGGAATAGGCGACGAGATCCCCTTTCGTTAGCCGGAACTCCCCGGGGTCCGGATAGATATTCACCATAAAGGAGTGTCTCTGGTATTGAACATGCTTTACATAGGCCGCAATATCATCCCGGTAGCGGTCGAGGTGACCGTACACTGAAGTTAATCCATTGGGGTGGTTAATGTAGAGCGACTTTCCGTATCCGTTGGCCTGGACCTTTATTCTGGATACATATCCGTCTTCAATGGCAAAAAGCTGATGGCCGGTGCTTCCCCCGGTTTTTATATCGATACCGGAATGGAAATGATCGGTCCGTATCTCCCCAAAGTTACCGGACAGAACCATGGGGATCTTGATGGGAGGATGAAACGAATAGCTGTTTTGTCCAATCAGTTGTAATGAGATCATATAAAATAATAGCGGTAAGATCAGTCTGCGCATATGCTTTCAGTTGGAAATATCATGCTCAAAACTAAAGTTTTATTTCTATGTCAGAGAGATTGTAATTTGAAAGTTTTAAACGGATCAAAATAATTCTATATTTGTACTATATATCTCTGTTGAATGAGTGCTGAACAGGTGGAAATATTAGCAGGAATCAAGGAGAAGATTCAATCGGTAAAGGAGCGGATGCAGCAGCATCTTGATGAAAATAACCAGTTGAAACAACAAAATGAAGACCTGCGAAATGAGGTTCAGCAAAAACAGTCGGTGATTGATCAACTGGAGCAGAAGAACCAGCAATTGTCGCTGGTAAAAAGTATCATGGGAGATGGTGATGACTCACAAAATGCCAGGATACAAATAAAAAAGATTGTGCGGGAGATTGATAAATGTATTGCTCTTTTAAACAGATAAAACGGGGATTATGGAAGATATGCTTTCCATTAAAGTTCAGATAGCAGAACGGTTTTATCCCCTGAAAATAAAACGGCAGGATGAAGAAAAGATAAGGAAGGCAGCCAGGTTAATCAATGAAAAGGTCCTACAGTATAAACAGAGATATTCAGATAAGGATACACAGGACTTTGTGGCCATGGCGGCACTTCAATTCGTAATCAATTTACTGGATTGCGAACAACAGCAAAATGTTGTATCTTTGGGAAAGGAGTTGAACGTTTTGAGTAGTGAACTGGATGAATTATTGAAATAAGAGTAATAGCGTTCTTATACATATTAAAGAGTTTGCCCGCATTGTTTCTTCAACTATTTTTGAAACTCAACATTTATTATTTTGGAGCAAAGCTCGGGTTGTAAAGAGCAGGCCAAAATTCAGGTTCGCCTGAATACTGATACGTTCGGTCATTGGACACTCGATACGGTCTGGCAGTTCCACCCATTCTAAATTGGGGTTTTATTAAATCTTGGAGAAATATGCGGGTTTTTTTATTGTCTAAAATGAAAAACCTATGGAACTGATCACGTATTTATTGGTGTTGCAGTCACCCGTGGTCCTGAGTGTTGTTGTGGGAGGTGTTTCACTTCTTGTTGGAACAGGAGTTGCTTTTATAATCATGAATGTTGTGGTGAAGAGGAAAAGCAATAACCTGATCAAGGAGGCTGAAGTGGAAGCTGAAATGATCAAACAGCAGAAGATCTTACAGGCCAAGGAGAAGTTCCTTCAACTTAAGGAGGAACATGAGAAGCTCATCAATGAGAAGAATAGCAAACTGAACCAGCGGGAGAACGAGGTTAAGCAAAAGGATTTCGCCGTCTCCCAGAAGATGGAGGAGGTCCAGCGTAAGAACAAAGAGCTGGATGCCATACGTCAAAACCTTACTGCCCAGCTTGAAATTGTAGAAAAGAAAAAGTCGGAACTGGAACGTGCTCACCGGATGCAGGTTGAACAGCTTGAAACCATTTCCGGATTATCTGCCGATGAGGCGAGGGCCCAGCTGGTAGAGTCGCTGAAAGAGGAGGCCAGAACAGAAGCCATGTCGCTTATCAACGAAATTGTTGATGAGGCGAAGATGACGGCAAATAAAGAGGCCAAGAATATTGTCATAAAAACCATACAACGGGTAGCCAGCGAAACGGCCATTGAAAACGCTGTAACCGTTTTTCATATCGAATCGGATGAACTGAAAGGAAGGATCATTGGCCGTGAAGGAAGAAATATCCGGGCCCTTGAAGCGGCAACCGGTGTTGAGGTCATTGTGGATGATACACCGGAAGCCATTATTCTCTCAGCATTTGATCCGGTAAGGAGGGAAGTGGCCAGGCTCTCCCTGCACCAACTGGTGACCGATGGCAGGATCCACCCTGCCAGGATCGAGGAGGTGGTCACCAAAACGCGTAACCAGATCGAAGAGGAGATAGTTGAAGCTGGTAAACGCACCACCATCGACCTGGGCATTCATGGATTACATCCGGAACTGATCCGCATGGTCGGTAAAATGAAATACCGTTCCTCCTACGGACAGAATCTGTTGCAGCATTCCAGGGAGGTGGCAAATTTGTGTGCCATTATGGCGACTGAGCTGGGACTGAATGCCAAACTGGCCAGAAGAGCCGGGTTGTTGCATGACATCGGGAAGGTCCCCGATGATGAACCGGAGATCCCCCATGCTGTATATGGAATGAAACTGGCAGAAACTTACAAGGAGAAAGCAGAAGTATGCAATGCCATTGGCTCTCATCATGACGAGGTGGAAATGACCACCCTGCTGGCTCCCATTGTGCAGGTGTGTGATGCTATTTCAGGAGCCAGACCCGGTGCGCGCCGGGAAGTGGTGGAGTCCTATATCAAACGGTTGAAGGAACTGGAAGCCATGGCGCTCTCCTATCCGGGTGTGTTGAAGACTTATGCCATCCAGGCAGGCAGGGAATTACGGGTGATCGTTGGAAGTGAGAAGGTAAGTGACAAGGAAGCCGAAACACTCTCTTATGATATAGCAAAGAAGATACAGGATGAAATGACCTATCCGGGTCAGGTTAAGATCACAGTCATCAGGGAAACAAGAGCCATAAGTTACGCCAAATAATGAAACCTAAGAAAGTACTCATTACAGGTACAGCCGGGTTTATCGGGTTTCACCTTGCCAGGAGGCTGGTTGAAGGGGGATTTGATGTAACGGGACTGGATGTGATCAATGACTATTATGATGTGGGATTAAAATATGGCAGGCTGGAACAGTCTGGGATAACACGTGACCGGATCACCTATAATCAGCTGATAACTAGCAGTAACAATGATACCTATCACTTTATTCAGCTCAACCTGGAGGAGCGGGATTCTATTTTTGAACTGTTTGCCAACCGCGGATTTGATGTGGTTATTCATCTGGCGGCACAGGCGGGTGTCAGGTACAGCCTGACCCATCCGCAGGCATACCTGGACAGCAATATCACCGGGTTCCTGAATGTGCTTGAAGCCTGCAGGCACCATCCGGTGCAAAACCTGATTTATGCCAGTAGCTCCAGTGTGTATGGCTTGAATAAGAAGATGCCCTTTGCGGTCACTTCAAATGTGGATCATCCGGTGAGCCTTTATGCTGCCAGTAAAAAGAGCAATGAACTGATGGCACACACATACAGCCATCTGTTTGGAATTCCGACCATCGGACTGCGTTTTTTTACTGTGTATGGTCCGTGGGGTCGTCCGGACATGGCCCTCTTTCTTTTTACCAGAGCCATTTTGAACGGTGAGCCTATCCAGGTTTTTAACCATGGAAAGATGGAACGCGATTTTACTTATATTGACGATATTGTTGGCGGTATTGATAGCATGGTGTTGAAACCGCCATCTGGCGGAGAAGGGTGGGACCCGTCTGCACCGGACCCTTCATTTTCTTCCGCCCCATACAGGATCCATAATATCGGTAACAGCAGCCCTGTTAAGCTAAACGATTTTATCACTGCTCTGGAAAAGGCTCTGGGCAGAAAAGCCATCAGGCAGATGATGCCCATGCAACCCGGGGATGTTGAAAAGACCTGGGCAGATGTCTCGTCATTGAAACAGGAATATGGCTACAATCCAGGTACACCTGTTGAGACTGGTATTCAGCGTTTTGTGGAGTGGTACCGCAGCTATTATAAGGTTTAATACGGATTGCTCACTGTGCTCCGTTGCGGAGCAGATTTCTCAGTGATTGTGCCTTTTCTGGCTGACCCGACCGGTCGTATGCGTATTGCAGATTGATGATCAATCGCTCGATGATGTCAATATTGGAGCAGGGCTGGAAATAGGCCTCCTTCTCTTCAATCCCCAGTTGTTTTAAGAAATGTTTCAACTCTTTTACACCCAGCACGTTCCCGCGGTCCGAGGGGTTGATATAAAACAGGATGCCATTGGGATCCTCCACATAGTCCTGGTCGTAATAACAGAGTACAAAATTCCGGGGAAGATTTACGCCGTAGATGGGCAGTTTCAGTCTTCTGGCCAGCTCGGCGTATATCAATCCCAGGAGCACAGGACTTCCCTTAAAGGTATCCAGCACATGATTGATCAGGTATAACTGGGGTGTATGCGCCTTTTTAAGGCTCTTGTTGAAATGATGAATGTCATACATGAAATAGTTGATCACTTTGACCTTCTCCAGTGCTGTCAGATCATTGTTCAGCTCGAGCCAGATATCCTGCCTGATCTTTTCCATGAGCTTCTTCATGGGATCATATTCCAGATCGGGATAATGGAACCTGGCCACCAGGTAGGCACCGAATAACAGGTCCTCTCCTCCGCCTTGCTTCCAGGTTTGCATACCACGCTTCAATACCTTGAACTGGATCTGTTTTATAACATTTTCGATCTTTTGCTGCAATTCAGGTTTCAGGGTCATTTCCCAGCGGCGTTCCAGCAAAACCACAGCGTTTTCTCCAAGTTCAATCAGTCGATCAGCCACCGGGTCAAATACCTGGTGATCCGGGTCTTCCAGCAGGCTGATCAGTGCTTCCAGTTCTTTGTGGTTCTCTTCTGTCATTCCCGGGTCAGTTTGTGGATAACCATTCCGATCAATGAATCCACCGCCGCTTTGTAATCTTCCAGGAATTCGCCGGTAATACGGTTGGCAATGGCCACACACATGGTTACGGCATGATGCCCCAGAAGGGCAGAGAGCGCATAGAGGGCTGAGCTTTCCATTTCAAAATTATTGATCTGCATATCGTTGAAACTGAAAGCGCCAATCTTCTGTATCAGGTTGTCGTCGAATGGGGAGAGGCGTATGGACCTTACCTGGGGAGCATAAAAACCAGGCGTGGAAAGGGTAATTCCACTCACCTGGCCTGAAGTGGAAAAAATCTCCAGCAGCTTGCCTGAAGCAGCTACAAAATAGGGGTCTGCCAGGCTGCTCTTCCAATGGGTAAAACCCATGAAAGCTGCTGCTATTCCGGGTACGGTTATCTGATCCCGGTCATTGTAAAAGTGGTATAACCCGTCAAATCCCCCTGCCACTTTTGCCATAATCGTGGACCCAGGTTCAATGTGTGCATGCAGGGCTCCACTTGTTCCCATGCGGATCAGATTCAGACTGTTATGCTCATGTTTTATTTGCCTGGATTTCAGATCAATATTCACCAGGGCATCCAGTTCATTGAGAACAATATCAATATTATCGGTACCGATACCAGTGGAGATGACCGTTAAACGTTTACCCCGGCAGACACCCGTGTGGGTAACAAATTCCCGGTTGCTCTTCTTTAGCTCAATATGATCGAATCGGGAGGAGACCTGCCGGACCCTTCCCGGGTCCCCTACAAGCAGAACAGTATCAGCCAGATCATCCGGTACCAGGTGGAGATGGTAAACACTTCCGTCCGGGTTCAGCATAAGATCAGTATGAGAAATGGGGATGCTCATCTGTTCAATGACTTATTTTCAATAAAAATAGTGTATTTTTATTCCTGCTTTTGAAATACTTACTCACAATCATAAACTGAACTGATATGAAAAGAATGCAAGTAATTATTATAAGTATTGTTGCCATAGTGGTGCTCCTGCTCATCTTCGGCAGCCAGATGTTTTTTGTGCTGAAACCGGGAGAACGGGGAGTGATCTTTAAAAAGTTCTCCGGAGGCCTGGATAAGGAGAATATTTTTGTTCCCGGATTTCATGTGATCGCCCCCTGGAACGACCTGATCAGGTATGATGTAAAAGAGCAGAAGAGTGAAGAGACCATGGATGTGCTGGACAAAGGAGGACTCTCTATCAATGTGGATGTAACCATTATTTTCAATCCTTTCTACGATAAGATCGGATATCTCCACGAAAACATAGGAACCAACTATGTCTCTGTGATGGTAATTCCCAACGTAAGATCCTCTGTACGGGCTGTAACAGGTCGCTTTACGGCAGAGGAGATCTACTCCACAAAAAGGGGGGAAGTGGAAGCGGAGATTATCAGTGCAACGCGTAAAGCACTGGCCGATAAGAATATTGAGATGAAGGACCTGCTGATTCGCTCTATTTCGCTACCGGAGAAGATCAAACAGGCCATCGAAAGTAAATTACAACAGCAGCAGGAAGCACTTGCATACCAGTTCAGGCTGGAGCGTGAGAGCAGCGAGGCTGAAAGAAAAAGAATTGAGGCACAAGGTATTGCTGATTACAACCAGATTATCAGTGCCTCTCTGACCGATCGCATACTGAAGCAGAAAGGGATCGATGCAACCCTGGAACTGTCCAATTCTGCCAACAGCAAGGTCGTGGTCATTGGCAGCGGTGA
>JANTFK010000053.1 GCA_024763595.1 Bacteroidales bacterium
GCCAGTGACGCTGATCTGATTGAAGCTAATTTCGAATCCATCGATGCCATTGCCGCTTTCATATTGAGGAAGAATCCTGCCCTTGTTGCATAAACACGTATGTGTGGTATCTCTGGTATATATAGCCCCAACTCTTTTGCCATCCAGCCCGCTACGATCAGAAAAATGTTAACCCAGATCCGGTACCGGGGACCTGATGAGTCGGGTATATACATTGGTGCCGGGATCGGAATGGGGAGTGTCCGGTTAAGTATTATTGATCTGCTGCGGGGACAGCAACCGATGTCAGATCCGGAGGGTGATCTCTGGATCGTTTACAACGGGGAGATCTTTAATTATGTGGAACTCCGGCAGGAGCTTACCGGTCTGGGTTATCGGTTCAGGACCGGAAGTGATACAGAGGTGCTGTTAATGCTCTATAAACAATACAGGGAGGGGTGTCTGGAGAAACTGAACGGACAGTTTGCTTTTGCCATCTGGGACTCGAAAAGCCGGGAACTGTTCCTGGCAAGGGACAGGATTGGGATCAGGCCACTTTATTACTTTCATCATAACGGGGATTTTGTATTTGCCTCGGAAATTAAAAGTATCATGGAGTCCGGGTGTGTCACCGCGGAACTGGATCCCACTGCGCTGAACCAGCTGTTTACTTTCTGGACCATTCCATCCCCCGGAACCATGTTTCAGGGGGTTTATGAATTGCCTCCCGGCTATTTTTTGAGAATAGGTCCCGGCCAGTTTACCCTTGAGCCTTACTGGGAACTTGGTTTTACCTCCCGGGAGACTCCCTTCTCGACTGGCGGATTTCAGGATGCCGTGGAGGAGTTTGACTCCCTGATTACTGATGCGGTGAGGCTCAGGCTCAGATCGGATGTGCAGGTGGCAGCTTATCTGAGCGGGGGAATCGATTCAAGTGCTACAACATATTATATTAAAAAGGTTGAACCCGGACTGCTCAATACCTTTTCACTGGGTTTTGAGCAGAGGGAATATGATGAAACTTCATTTCAACAGCAGGTTTCCCGATGGCTGAATACTTCCCATCATGCAGTAGTGAGCAGGGATCAGGATATTGCCAGCCATTTTGCGCAGGTATTGTGGCATACCGAAACCCCACTGTTACGTACGGGGGCCGTGCCCATGTTCCAATTGTCCAATCTGGTTTACGAACATGGAATTAAGGTTGTGATCACCGGGGAGGGAGCGGATGAATTGCTGGGCGGATACAACATTTTTAAAGAAGCTTTGATCAGGGAGTTCTGGTCACGGCAACCGGAATCCAGGATCAGGCCATTGCTGTTGCAAAAACTCTATCCTTACCTGGCCCAGTTCCAGGGAAGGAACCGGAACCTGCTTAAATTCTTTTTTGGTTACGGTTTGCAAGAGACCAGTTCACCGTTCTATTCACACCTGGTCCGCTGGAACAATTCCAACCATATCAAGGAACATTTTACCAGAGAGCTGCGCGATGCCTCCCGGCATGACCCGTTGGAATCGCTGACAGGAATGCTCCCGCCCGGGTTTGAGAAACTGGATCTGTTAAGCAGGGCCCAGTGGATCGAATCCAAACTCTTTCTTTCCGGGTATCTCCTTTCGTCCCAGGGTGATCGCATGGCTATGGCACATTCGGTGGAGGGACGTTACCCCTTCCTGGATCACCGGGTGATCGAGTTTTGCACCAGGCTTCCTTCCAGTTATAAGATCAGGGGGCTGAATGAGAAGTACCTGCTGAAAAAATTAATGACCGGCCGGTTACCTGGAGAGGTTGTGAATCGTCCCAAACAGGCTTACCGGGCTCCTGTAGCCAGCAGCCTGGTTGCCGGGAATACACCCGGTTATTTGCGTGAAATGCTTTCACCCGGTCAACTTAAAAAACATGGTCTGTTTAAACCGGATACGGTAGAGAAACTGTTGGGCAGGCCGGGAAGCGGGAGCAGGGTGACTGAAAATGACAACATGGCCATCGCCGGGATATTATCCACCCAGATCTTGTTGGATCTGTTTGTGTCCGGGAACAATCCTTTCAGGGAGACCCGTTTGCGTATGGCGTGTCCTGTCCGGTATGATAAAACGATAAAAGTTACAAAATGAGCAGAGCTGAATTTCATGAAAATATCCTGAAGATAAAAGATGTGGAAAGCGTGGTTAATCAGATCACTGAAAAACTGCGGGAAGATGTGACAGTAAACTTTCACAGATTTGGTGGTGTTATTGGATTGAGCGGCGGGATCGATTCATCGGTCACCATGGCACTTGCTGCCAGGGCGTTGGGACCTGAGAAACTGCTGGGGGTGATGATGCCGGAGAAAGATTCCAGCCCGGACAGTGCAGTACTGGCCACCATGCTGGCAAATCAATTTGATGTTCCTACCATTATGGAGGAGATTACCGGTGCACTGGATGGCTTCAGATGTTATGAAAGAAGGGATGAAGCTGTCAGGGAGATTGTTCCGGAATATGATCCATCCATCGATAAGATGAAGATCGGGATCAAACATGAAGGTACCGGTTCATTGCTTCCACCGCTCTTTCATCTGACGGTGGTTCATGCGGATGGGACTGAGACAGTAAGACGATTACCTGTCAAACAGATGCAGGCGATAATAGCTGCATCGAACTTCAAACAGAGATCACGGATGTCCTTTCTTTACTATCATGCAGAACGGTTACACTATGCAGTGATCGGTACACCCAACAAGCATGAAGTGGAACAGGGATTCTTTGTTAAATTTGGAGACGGGGGTGCGGATCTGTTCCCCATTGGCCGACTTTATAAGACCCAGGTATACCAACTGGCTGAATACCTGGGTATTCCTGAAGAGATCAGGAAGCGGACACCCACAACCGATACTTACAGTGCTGAACAGACCCAGGAGGAGTTTTTTTACGAGTTCCCGTTTGAACAGCTGGACCTGTTATGGTATGCCTTTGAAAATAACATTGATCCGGTGAAGGCCGGAGGTGTAATGGGTATGCCGGCAACAGCTATAACAAATGTCTACAGGAATTTTGAAAGGAAAAGCGAGACCACAGCATACCTGAGGATGTCAGCGCGTAATGACTATGCTTTTCTCTGAACCAATTACAGGTGACCATGAATGTTTACGACTATCTGTTTAAAGAATCGGGTTTCCTTTATAAAAACTTTTTATTGGGGAACAAGGAGCAACTGTCCTATGCAAAATTGTATAAAGAATCCCTCAGACTGGCGCGCCACCTGAAAGAGACTTACGGGCAGCAGAATAACATTCTACTTGTTGCTCCCAACTCGGTCTTCTTCCTGGTGGTCTATCTGGCCATTATGAAATCGGGAAATGTGTGTGTTCCCTTGAATCCCGCTATCGGGAAACGCAATCTCTCTATGATCCTGGATATTTGTCAGGCCGGGATCGCTTTTGTGGAGGAATCTTTGATGGATGACAGATGGGAACCCCTGGAACATGTTTATAACCGGATCCCCCCTGTCAAAAATGGAAAAAACGGTTTCTCCCTGGATCTGTTCAACGAACAGGAATTTGATGAGAACCGTATGGCAGAGATCATATTTACTTCCGGATCCACTGGAGAACCTAAAGGGGTGATGATAACCCATAAGAATATCATTGCCAATACCAACTCGATCATTCAGTATCTTCGGCTTACCGGAGATGATATCATGGAGGTAGTGTTGCCATTTTACTATTGTTACGGGCTCTCCCTGTTACATACTCATCTGAAAGTGGGGGGGAGTATTGTATTCAATAATAACTTTATGTTCATTGGACAGGTGATCAAAGACCTGCAGGATTACAGGTGCACAGGTTTTGCCGGTGTCCCCAGTCATTTCCAGATCCTGTTGAGGAAATCAAAATCGTTCAAAACCACCACCTTCCCGGCTTTGCGGTATGTTACCCAGGCAGGGGGGAAGCTGCATGAGGTCTTTATCCGGGAATTTATGGATAGTCAGCCCGGAATCAGGTTCTATGTCATGTATGGCCAGACAGAGGCGACTGCACGCCTTGCTTATCTCACCCCTGAAAGGTTACGCGATAAGACCGGTTCACTTGGGAAAGCCATTCCCGGTGTTGAACTGAAGATCGTGGACGACAGGGGCAGAACCATTGAACAACCCGGAGTGGTTGGTGAACTGGTTGCCAGGGGTGACAATATCATGTCCGGATACATGGGAGATGAGGAAGGAACCAGGCAAACCCTTAAAAATGGCTGGTTGCATACAGGGGATCTGGTCTACCGGGATGGGGATGGTTTTTATTATCATACAGCCCGCAGAAAGGAAATTATAAAAGCAGGGGGAAAAAGAGTCAGTCCAAAAGAGATTGAGGAAGTAATCGTTTCCATCCCCGGAGTGGTGGATTGTTCTGTTCACGGAGTATTTGATGAGTTACTGGGGGAAACATTAAAGGCTGAGATCGTTCTGGCAGACGTTCAACAGGTGGAAATAGATGAGACAGTTATTAAGCGGATGTGTGCAGAAAAACTATCCCCTGAAAAGGTGCCCCAGATCATTCGGTTTACCAGTAAGATGGTGGTGGCGGGCACAGGTAAAAAGATCAGAAAGCCAAACGGAGTTATACCCGGGCCAACAGATACTCCCTGAAATCACGATATGCCGGTTTGATCACGGTGGATTGTTTTTTCCTTTCAGCAAAAACAGCCAGTCGCTCCGGTACCTGCAATGGTTTTCCGGTCACCTCTTCCACGCTTTCCCTGAATTTGGCCGGATGGGCAGTCTCCAGGAAGATTCCCGTGTATTCCGGATGTTGATCCAGATAGGTCCTTGCAGCCTGGTACCCCGTTGCTCCGTGCGGGTC
Source organism: Bacteroidales bacterium (assembly GCA_024763595.1). Lineage (GTDB taxonomy): Bacteria > Bacteroidota > Bacteroidia > Bacteroidales. Next base: position 4,812 of record JANTFK010000053.1, read on the forward strand.
ACAGAGATACCCGGTTCCTTCATAAACGGTTCGAATGATCTTTTTGATCCCGGGGTCCGAATAGGAATATCCTTCCATCAGGTCTGTGATCCGTTCATGGTTGTGTTCAAATAGATCCAGGATCCTTTCAAAATTGCTGGGATTGCCCACATCCATGGCATTGGCAATGGTGGCCACAGAGGGCCTGGGAGTGAACTTGGCCGTCTGCAGGTAGACCGGAACGATATCGTTCAGATTGTTGGCGGAAAGAAACCGGTGGACCGGGAGCCCCATCTCCCTGGCCATAAGCCCGGCGGTCATGTTTCCGTAATTGCCACTGGGAACCGCAAAGAGGAGTTTCGCATGGTCGGGGGCCTGGGCCCAGGCCCTGAAATAGTAGAATGCCTGGGGCAGGAACCGGGCCAGGTTGATCGAGTTGGCGGAGGTCAGGGTCATCTGCTGCAACAGTTCCCGGTCCATAAAGGCCTGTTTTACCAGTTGCTGACAATCATCAAATGTACCGGAGACCTCCACGGCTGAGATGTTTTCTCCCAGGGTGGTGAACTGTTTCTCCTGGAGCGGCGTCACCAGTCCGGACGGATAAAGAACATGGACCCTGATACCGGGGACCCCCAGGAATCCGCTGGCCACGGCGCTGCCCGTATCTCCCGATGTGGCCACCAGCACATGGATATCCTGTTCCATCTCTCTGGTATAATACCCGAGCAGCCTGGCCAGAAACCTGGCCCCCACATCCTTAAAGGCGAGGGTGGGGCCATGGAACAGCTCCAGCGCATAAATTTTTTCTTCAACCTGTACCAGGGGGGTGTCGAAGTTGACCGCCTCCTCCACAAGGGGTTGCAGCTTATCCACGGGGATGTCTTCCCCGAAAAGCAGTCCCGAGAGCATCACAGCGATCTGTGTCAGGTCCATCTTCTGCAATCTTTCCAGTTGATCCCTGGAAAGAATGGGGATGGGAGCCGGCATAAAGAGTCCCCCGTCGGGAGCGAGCCCTTTCATCAGCGCCTCCCTGAGCCCGAACCTCAATTCCCGGTTACTGGTACTGTAATAGTGCATATCAGATGATTTTGCAGCCTGCCTCGCTGATCCTTGAAATATAGAGGTCGTTTCTGATTCCCCTGCCGGTAAAGTGTTCCTGCATGCACCGGCCCACCGAGGCCGCCATATCCCCGCCCCTGCAAAGACTGAAAACAGACGGTCCTGATCCCGATAGACCGGTTCCAATGGAACCTGCCTCAATGGCGTGTTGTTTTAATTCATCAAAACCGGGCAGTTGCCCCGTCCGGTAGGGTTCAGCAAACGCGTCGGAGACAGAGCGGCTGATCAGGGAGTAATCGCCGGTGGCGAGCCCGGCCACCAGTCCGGCCAGGTTGCCGCATTGCGTGAGTGCCGTTTTCAGGGGTACCTGTTCGGGTATCAGCTTCCGGCTTTCCACAGTTTTTACCTCATATTCCGGATGGACCACGGCACACCAGAGGTCCTTCGGGTAGGGAATGTGTTTGATATCCAGCGGATCGTAACCGCGGATCAGGGTAATTCCCCCCAGCATGGCAGGGGCAATATTATCTGCATGGGTGGCACCGCTTGCAATGCGTTCCCCTGCCAGGGCATGGGGAATAAGTGCCATGGTGTTCAGGGGGTTCCCAAGTAATTCATTGATCCCCACCACGGCGGCCACACAACTGGCTGCACTGGATCCCACACCGCTGCCCGGATTGATCTTCCGGGTGAACCGCAGCTCAAAGCCCTCCCCGCTGGCCACCTCCTCCAGGAGGGAGGCAGCCGCCACTGCGGCCACATTCTTTGCGGGATCCAGGGGAAGGTTACATCCCGATTCGTCAATCAGTACCAGTTTTCCGGAATCATTGCGCCGGATAATCATCTCATCCCCCGGGGATTCCAGTGCAAATCCCAGCAGGTCAAATCCAGGTCCCACGTTGGAAACGGTGGCCGGTCCATATATTTTTACTTCTCTATGGTCCATTACAGCGCTTCCAGCATTTGAAAAGATTGGTCATTGATCTCATAGAGGGAGCTGATCTTCAGGTCGGCCGCCCCGAATCTTTCCTGGTTGTACTCTGCCGGGTCCGGCAGGGCAACCACTTTCATGCGGGCAGCCTTGGCGGCGATCACACCATAAAATGAGTCTTCAATGGCCAGGCAACATACCGGGTCGGTCTCCAAAAGTGCGGCAGTATGCAAATAGACCTCCGGGTGTGGTTTCCCCTGCATCTTCTCTGCAGCAGAGACCTTCAATGTAAAAAAACCTTTCAGTCCGTGCCGCTCCATGGCTGCATCAATATGGGCCTCGGAGGAGCAGGATGCCAGGGCCACCGGCAGTCCTTTATCCAGGAAGAAACGAATGGTTTCTTTAGCACCATCCATCAGCGGCACTTCCCGCTTCATGGTTTCTTCCATTAATTCATCATGCCGTTGCATGAGGATTTCGGGCTTCGCCCCATTCAGGTTAAAACGGTTGCTCCAGTGTGCCACCATCTCTTCAGTCCTGAGCCCCCTGGTCTGAACCAGCAATTCATCGGTGAGTTCGATACCAAGTTCCCGGAATATGGCCCGCTCGGTCTCTTGCCAGTAGTTTTCGGAATCTATCAGGACACCGTCCATATCAAATATTACAGCTTTAATCATCTTCCTTACCTTATACGTTGGCAACCCTGATCACATCAGCAAAGACACCGGCTGCAGTTACCTCGGCACCGGCACCATATCCCTTCACGATAAGGGGCAGTTCACGGTAACGGTCGGTGGTGATCAGGATAATATTATTACTGGCTTCCAGCGGGTAGACCGGGTGGGAAGGATCCACCTCCACCAGTCCCATTTTGCCCCTGCCCTCCTCCAGGGTAGCCAGGTAGCGCCATTTTAGCCCCTTCTTCTCCATCTGCTGACGTTTTGCCTCAAATCCGGCATCCAGTTTTTCCACCCCTTCCCAGAAAGCTTCCGGGGGTCCTTCAAACAGCTCTTCAGGCAGGAAAGGGGTTACTGCAATGTCTTCTTCCTCAATCCGGTATCCCGATTCCCGGGCCAGGATCAATAACTTGCGCTTTACATCCGTTCCGCTCAGATCCAGCCTGGGATCCGGCTCCGAGTACCCCTCTTCTTTAGCCATCCTGATGGCCCGGCTCAAAGGTATCTCTTTACTCATTACATTGAAAATATAATTGAGTGTCCCGGAGACCACCGCTTCCAGCTTCAGGATCCTGTCTCCACTCTTGATCAGGTCATTAATGGTACTGATCACGGGCAGTCCGGCCGCCACGTTGGTCTCGAAGCTGAATTTCACACCTTTTTGAATGGCCTTCTTTTTCAAACTGCTGTAATAATCGTAAGAAGAACTGGCTGCTATCTTGTTGGCTGTGACCACCGAAACATAGTTATCGAAAAGCCTGTCATAAATCAGGCCCACCTGCTCGCTTGCCGTGCAGTCGATAAAGACCGAATTGCGCAGGTTATGTTTTCCGATCTCCGCAATCATCCGGTCCAGATCCGAGGGCGCTCCCCGTTCGAGCTGTTCCAGGCAGGCAGCGGGATCGATGCCACCGGGATCAATCATCATCTTTCTGCTGTTGATGATCCCCACCAGGTTGACTTTCAGTTTCAGTGAATCGATCAGTTTTTCCTGTTGTTTCTGCAGCTGCCGCAGTAGTTTCTGTCCCACGTTGCCCACGCCGGCCAGGTAGAGGTGCAGTTCCCTGTAGTCTGACAGGAAAAAGCCTTCATGGATCACATTAAGGGCTTTCTTTAGGCTTTTGTGTTTAATGACAACGGAGATGTTAAGTTCACTGGAGCCCTGTGCGGTGGCAATAACACTGATCCCGTTCCTGCCAAGGGAGCGGAACAGAATGGCTGAAATACCGGGAGTATGGCGCATCCCTTCACCTACAATGGCAATAACGGAGAGGTCGCTCATTACCTCTACCTCCATCTCCTTCCGGTAGGCTATCTCTTTTTCAAACTCGTCACGCAGTGCATTTACGGTGATGGTGGTATCCTCCGGCGAAATCGCAAAGGAAATGGCCATCTCGGAAGAGGCCTGGGTGATCAGGATCACATTCACATGATACCTGGCAAGGGCACTGAAAACCCTGGCTGAAGTGCCGGTCTTACCTACCATACCTGTGCCTTTCACGGTAACAAGTGCGATCTCGTTGATGGATGAAATTCCTTTGATAAGCTCATTCTGCCCGCAGATAGCCTCCTTTGAGATCAAAGTGCCGGGCCCTTTCGGGTTAAAGGTGTTTTTTACCCGTATGGGAACACTGGTAAGGTAGGCTGGTGTGAGGGTGGGGGTATAGATTACACGGGCCCCGAAATGTGAGAGTTCCATGGCCTCTTCATAGCTCATGCACGTAACAGGATAAGCTTTGGGGACGATCCGCGGATCGGCCGTCATAAAGCCATTTACATCGGTCCATATCTCCAGTACATGGGCCCCTGTGGCTGCGGCCAGTATCGCCGCTGTATAGTCGGAACCTCCCCGTCCAAGTGTGGTGGTCCTGCCCTGCTCATCCGAAGCAATAAACCCGGGAACCAGGGCAATACCTTCCAGCTTCTCAAAACTGCTCTTTATTTGCTGGTTGGTCGGTTCAAACGCAACAGTTGCTTTACCAAACTGATTGTCGGTACGGATCAGTTTGCGCGCATCCATATAATGGGCCCCTTCTACATACCTGGCAATAATGGTTGCGGAGAGACGCTCCCCGAAGCTGAGCAAAAAGTCGAGGGTTTTGTCGCTGAGATCCTGTAACCGGTAAACGCTCTGCAGCAGATCCTGGAACTCATTGAGCATGGAATCCACCTCCAGGGCGGTCAGATCCTTTTTTTCCCCTTCCAGCAATTCATCGACTGCATTCATGTGCCGGTCCCTGATGGCTGTCACCTCAGCCCTGAACGCTTTATCGCGGTTTACCGCCAGTTGTGCGGTATGGATGATCTGATCGGTAACTCCCCCGAATGCACTGACCACCACGGCACAGGCCCGGTCCTGCTCTTCCAGGATGCTTTTTACAATGCGGATGTTCTCTGTCGTTCCTACAGAGGTGCCACCGAATTTCAAGACTTTAATCATGTAACTATTATTCAGGATTTCACATCAGGCACTTCTTGTCTCCATGGCCCGGTCCACTTTTTTGATCAATCCCTGGAGCACTTTTCCGGGACCCACCTCTGTGAACAGGGTCGCACCATCGGCAATCATCTGCCGTACTGTCTGGGTCCATCTTACGGGGGCGGTAAGCTGGGCCATCAGGTTCGCTTTGATAGTGGAGGGATCACGGGAGGGTAATGCATCGACATTCTGGTAGACCGGGCATACAGGAGTGCCAAATGGTGCAGCCTGGATAGCCTCTTCCAGTTCCGCTCTGGCAGGTTCCATAAAGGGCGAATGAAAGGCACCACCCACTGCCAGCTTCAGTGCCCGTTTTGCTCCCATGGCAGAGAGTTGTTCCACGGCAGCATCGATCCCTGCAACGGATCCGGAGATGACGACCTGTCCCGGACTGTTGTAATTGGCAGCGACAACGATCTCGTCTATCTCTTCACAGACTTTTTCCACCTGTTGATCTTCCAGACCAATAATGGCTGCCATGGTTGTGGGTGCAGCTTCACACGCTTTTTGCATGGCCATGGCCCTTTTGAATACCAGGGTCAGCCCGTTTTCAAAGCTGAGCGTCCCGTTGGCCACCAGCGCAGAAAATTCTCCCAGGGAATGGCCGGCTACCATATCCGGTGAAAACCCGTCCAGGGTTGCGGCCAGGATGACCGAATGAAGGAAAATGGCAGGTTGTGTAACCCGGGTCTGCTTCAGATCTTCATTCGTTCCTTTAAACATCAGGTCTGTAATCCTGAACCCCAGTATCTCATTGGCTTGTTCAAACATCTCTTTGGCCCGGGGATGGTTGTTATAAAGATCTTGCCCCATCCCGACAAATTGTGCTCCCTGACCAGGAAAAACATGAGCTTGCATTCGTTTCAGATAAAGTTTATCAAAAATACATAAGTAATCTTATAAGTTGAGATGGTCCGGGTTGGTTTTCTGATCATTGATACTTACCGCAGGTTTGACCCGATCAGGTGAATGAACTCCTCCCGGGTTTTGTCTGATCTCAGAAATGCCCCTGTGAATGCCGAAGTGGTTGTTACAGAGTGCTGTTTCTGTACGCCGCGCATGACCATACAGAGGTGCAGGGCCTCGATGACAACAGCAACCCCCATGGGTTGAAGCGTCTCCTGGATGCAATCCCTGATCTGGACGGTCAGTCTTTCCTGTACCTGCAACCGGCGCGCATAAGCCTCCACAACCCGTGCGATCTTGCTCAAACCGGTAATGCGTCCGTCGGGGATATAGGCCACATGGGCTTTCCCGATAAATGGGAGCATATGGTGTTCACACATGGAAAAGAGTTCAATGTCTTTAACAATAACCATTTCTGAGTAATCCTCATGGAACATGGCGGAGCGCAGAATATCGTGCGGATCGGTACCGTAACCCTGGGTAAGGAACTGCATCGCTTTTGCTACCCTCCCGGGGGTTTCTATCAAACCTTCACGATCCGCATCATCCCCAAGCAGGTTTAATATCTCCCGGTAGTGTTCGCTCAGGTTGTTGGTTTTTTCTTCATTCCAGCGGTCGATCCTGTCATAACCGCCATTCTGGTTTTCTCCAAGCCCGTTGTTTATTATTTCCATAGCCAGTTAATTTCCAAAATATTCTGCAACATTGTTTTCGGTTTCCTGTATCTTCACAGCATGGAGATCAACATCCAGTTCACGGATGGGCTGCTCAAGCTCCTTCCAGATCCCAATGGCCAGGTTTTCGGTTGAAACAAACCGGTCTTTCATAAAATCAACCTCCGTATTGATATTTTTATGATCCAGCTTTGCAATCACCTTTTCCCGGATGACCCGGCTTAACATTTTCATATCCACCACATACCCTGTAGCGGAATTCACCTCACCGCGGACCGTAATCCAGAGGAGATAGTTGTGGCCGTGCCACCGGGGATTGGAACAGGGACCGTAGATCTGTTCGTTCTCCGCATCGGACAGTGCCGGGTTAAACAGCCTGTGGGCTGCACTGAAGCGTTCTCTGCGTGTCAGGTAAACCATAACATTGTAATACAAAGTAACGAATTATCTGTGGAGTATGTTCATCCTGTACCCATTTTGGATAGAAGTCAGATTAGAATGTTTTATATTAGTATAGAAGGTATGCAACTGTTTAACCGGTAACCTGGTTAAAATCTTTATGTATAATGAACTAAATTTCTTAATGATGAAGAGAATAGTTACAATTTCACTATCACTGGCCGCAATTTGTCTTTTCCTCAGGCCTGCAGTTTCCCAGCAATA
>JANTFK010000054.1 GCA_024763595.1 Bacteroidales bacterium
ATGATAAATGAGGAGGTAGCAACGAATGAATAACATTGAATTCGCATATCCTGCATTTTTCTATGCTTTCCTATTGCTTCCGTTAATGGCTGCATTTTACATCTGGAAAGGCAGGCGTAATACTGCGGCCATGACGCTTTCCGGATTTGAGAACCTGGATGAGCGGGTTGGCTCTGTCAGGATCTGGCTCCGGCACAGTTTGTTTGTGATCCGGCTGCTGGTGGTGGGACTGATCATCGTTGTGCTGGCACGGCCACAATCGTCCAACAACTGGGAGCAGGTTACAACCGAGGGGATCGACATTGTGCTTTGCATGGATGTATCCGGTAGCATGCGGGCCATGGATTTCAAACCCAACAGGCTGGAAGCCTCGAAAAATGTCGGGATCGAATTTGTCAATGCCCGGGAGGATGATCGTTTCGGACTGGTGGTATTTGCCGGTGAGAGTTTTACGCAGTGTCCCATGACAACCGACCGTGCTGTAGTGGTTAATTTTCTGAAAGATATTGATTTCGGGGTGATTGAAGACGGTACTGCCATCGGGATGGGACTGGCCACAGCGGTAAACCGGATAAAGGAGAGCAAGGCCAAAAGCAAAGTAATCATTTTGCTTACAGACGGTGTCAATAACAGGGGGGACATAGGACCTGTCACGGCGGCTGAGATTGCAGCCAGTTACGGGATCAGGGTATATACCATCGGGGTTGGGTCCAAGGGAAATGCACCCATCCCGGTCCAGGACATGTTTGGAAGAACGGTTACACGGAATATGCCTGTTGAGATCGATGAGGAGGTGCTCAGAAATATTGCGGAGAAGACAGACGGCGCCTATTTCAGGGCCACAAACAATAATAAACTGAGGGAAATTTACCAGCAGATTGATAAGCTGGAAAAAACCCGAATGGATGTAAAACAATTCAGTAAGAAGAAAGAGGAGTATTTTCCATTCCTGCTGACAGCCATGCTGCTGTTATTGCTGGAGATCCTGCTGAGATATACACTATTCAGAATTATTCCATAGGCCATGATCGATTTTGCACACAAAGATATATTGTGGTTTTTGATTTCTGTCGGATTGATGCTGACAGGATATCTGCTTTACTGGCGTCACCGTAAACGTGCCCTTGCCAGCATTGGCGATAGCTGGTTGCTTGATACACTGATGCCCGAAGCATCACGTTCGGCCCATCATTGGAAATTCATATTGTTGCTGATTGGGACCACACTGCTTATCATAGCCGCATCGGGGCCCAGGGTGGGAAGTAAACTTGAAGAGGTGGAACAGAAAGGCAGGGAAATTATCATTGCGCTGGATGTTTCAAACAGCATGCTGGCCGAGGATATCCAACCTTCCCGGCTCGAACGCTCCAAACAGATGATTAACCGGATGGTAGACAGGATGAGCAATGATAAGATCGGCCTGATTGTTTTTGCAGGCGATGCCTATACCCAGATCCCGATCACCGATGACTACCCAAGTGTAAAAATGTTCCTGAAGGGCGTAGGGCCCGATATGGTATCCAAGCAAGGGACGGCCATTGGTTCAGCCATAAAGCTGGCTGTACGTTCCTTCTCATCCGGAGAGAATGTACGGGCCGAAGGAGAGGGAGCTCCCAGTCAGGCCATTGTGGTGATAACAGACGGTGAAAACCATGAAGATGATGCCGCGGCCGAGGCGGCAAAGGCTGCAGAAAAAGGGATCAGGGTCTATACGGTGGGTCTGGGCGACCCCAATGGTGTTCCAGTTCCGGTCCGGCCGGGAAGCAGAGCAAACCGCAGGGACAGTAAGGGCCAGGTTGTGGTCAGCAAACTGAATGAAAAACTGCTTCTCGAAGTGGCATCGGCAGGCAATGGCGCATATATTGCCGGTGACCGGATCAACAGTCTGATTGACGAGCTGGACCAGTTGCAACGAACCGGGTTAAAATCACGTGTCTTTTCAGAATTTGCTGAGCGCTTCCAGTATTTTGCAGGATTTGCCCTGCTCTTCCTGGTATTGGAATTCTTTATCCGTTCAAGAAAAAACCGGTTTTTGAGTCATTTAAACCTGTTTAAAACCGAGTAATATGGGTATGTTAAGAGGATATGGCCTGATCATCATATTGCTGTTCTCAGCGTTAGCTACGTTTGCCCAGGGTGAACGAAAGGTTATACGTCAGGGAGTAAAGGCCTATAATGAAGAAGATTACAGAGAAGCAGAAGTGGCATTTCGTAAGGCCTCCGATATGAACAAAGAATCATTCGAAGCCGGATATAATACCGGTGCCGCTTTGTACGCCCAGAAGAAATACAAGGAGACGGTGAAAGAGTACCAACCCCTGCTTGGACAGGGCGGGGATCCCGTAACCGAATCTCATCTATGGCACAATATTGGCAACAGCCTGCTGCAGGAAAAAGCGTATGAGCAAAGTATCGATGCCTACAAGAACAGTCTCCGGCTCAACCCGGGCGACCAGGACACCAAATACAATCTGGCTTATGCCCTTGAGAAATTAAAAGAACAACAACAGCAACAAAAGCAACAACAGCAGCAACAAAACAAGGATCAGAAGAATCAACAGAAGAAGCAGGACCAGAAGCAGCAACAGGATCAGCAGGACCAGCAGAAGAAGCAGGATCAACAACAGCAACAGGAGGATCAGCAGAAGAAAGAGGAGCAGAAACAGCAGCAAAACAAGGATCAGCAGAAGAAACAGGACCAGCAACAACAACCACAGCCCCAGAAGATATCCAGGGAGGATGCTGAACGCATGCTGAATGCCATTCAGCAGCAGGAAAAAGATGTAAAAGCGAAAGTGGATGAAAAAAAGGCAGCAGCAGCCAAGGTAAAAACGGATAAGGATTGGTAATTTCATGACATGAAGAAAAAGTTACTGACACCGGTAATTCTCCTGTTGATATACGGCCTGCAGCTGTACGGACAGGATCATTCCTTTACCGCATCGGCACCGGCTGCAGTTACTGTGGGTGAACAGTTTCAGTATGTTGTTGAAGGATCCGAAAGAGGTAATCTAAGGCTCCCCGAGATGCCTGGATTTCAGTTACTCGCTGGACCATTCTCTTCCTATTCCTCGCAATCCCAGTGGATCAACGGAAAGATGTCCATGAAGACCGTGGTAACCTACACCCATGTACTGAGAGCAACCAGTGAAGGTACCTATACGATCGCTCCTGCCACAGTCAGGGTAGGAAGAAAGGAGTATAAAACCAATGAGGTGCAGATCGTGGTGCACAGTGGTAGTTCACCTTCACCGGGAACAGCACAACCCGGCCAGACGGCACCGGTTACACCCGGTGACCGGAAAAGTACCGGGGTCGGTAATACAAAGGAGAGTGCCCCTGTTTTCCTCCGGATTCTTCCCTCCAAACGGGAAGTTTACATGGGGGAACAGCTGGTGGCCGCGCTGAAAGTTTATACACGGGTGAACACACGGCCCGCTTCGTCAGCAAAGGATGTACCCTATGAAGGTTTTTTCAAAAAATCCCTGGACCCGGACGCAGCTGCACAGCGGGAAACGATCAACGGGGAACAGTATGTGACCCAGGTTATTCAACGGCACATCCTGATTCCGCAGAAATCAGGAGAAATTGTGATACCCCCTTACGAATCAGAGTGGATGATCCAGCAAAGGGTCAAGCGACGCAGCAACAATATTTTTGATGACTTTTTCAATGACCCGTTCTTCGATAATTACAAGGATGTACCGGTAAAACTTTCCACACGCCCGGTTTCCATACATGTAAAACAGTTGCCACCCGGCGCACCGGCAGGATTTACAGGAGCAGTTGGCAATTTCACCATGGATGCCTCCCTGTCAGCCGGTGAAATTGAAGTAAATGAAGCGCTCAGTCTGAAGATCACCATCAGGGGAACAGGTAATTTGCCCCTGCTGGGTAAACCCGAAGTTAACCTGCCACCCGATCACGACCTGTATGATGTAACCAGATCGGTACATAGCTCCACATCGGGTAACAGGATCAGCGGATCGGTCACATTTGAGTATCCTATCGTTGCCAGGCATGCAGGGCGCTTCAGAATAGCCCCGGTCCGCTTCTCCTGGTTTGATCCGGTCTCGAAAAAGTACCATACAACAACCACGGAAGAGTTTACTTTTAATGTTTTAAAAGGTAAACAGGAAGAGGGCACAGGGAATGTATACGTTCCCGGCGTAATGCACGAAAGTGTAGATAACCTGGGCAGGGATATCAGGGACATCTCCAGGGAGATCCCGGATTTTACACCGGTGGCAAGTTCACTGTTTGCGAACAGGATATACCGGATGCTTTATCCCGTTACGCTTGTGTTGGGTATCCTTATTCTGATCCTTATCAGGCTGGTATCCCGCAGAAATGCAGACCTGACCCTGGTCAGGAACAGGCAGGCCAACAGGTCGGCCAGGGCAAGGCTCAAAAAAGCGGATCGTCTGAGAAAGGGAGATTTACTAGACGGTTTTTATGAAGAGATCGGAAAGGCCATCTGGGGTTACCTCGCTGATAAACTGAATATTGAGACATCCAGGCTTTCCAGGGAACTGATCCTTGAACAACTGGAAAATCGCGGAGTGGACAGGGATTTGCGGGAGGAGTTACTCAGGATCCTGGATAACAGCGAGTTCTCCCGTTTTGCACCTTCAGCGGAAAAAAGCGATGTGAATCAGCTGTACAGTGATGCGGCCGGTTTAATCAGAAACCTTGAAAACAGTCTGAAATGAAACTTCTATTCCTGATCGTATTTTCCACCATATGCATGACCGGGGCTTCAGCAAACATAGATTCATTGTTTCAGGTGGCCAATGAACATTACCAGGAAGGAGCATATGAAGGTGCACTGGAAAGCTACCGGGAAATCATCAATGATGGTTTCGAATCTCCCGAACTCTACCACAATATGGGCAATGCCGCATACCGGTCCAATAATATCGGTTACGCCATACTTTATTATGAAAAGGCACTGAAGCTGAATCCCCGGTATGAGGATGCCCGACACAACCTGGAGTTTGTCTCCCAGTACCGGATAGATACATTTAAAGAGGTTCCCCGGCTGTTTATCTGGAACTGGATAAGTGCACTGGTCCGTCTCTTTTCCGAGCGGACATGGAGCATCATTGCGTTTGTCTCTTTTCTGATCTTTATCTTATCCATCCTCCTCTATCTTTTCTCCAGGCATCTCAGCCTGAAAAAGACAGGTTTTGCCCTGGCACTGACCGGAATTATCATCTGGATGGTTACCTTTGCTGCTGCCAGGGCCGGTTCCAGTAGTATTACAAAGCCCGACTCGGGAATCATACTCTCTCCTTCCGTTACGGTTCGGAGTTCGCCCAGTGAATCGGGGACCGAACTGTTTATACTGCATGAGGGGAGCAGGGTAGGTATAAACGAGCATGTCTCCGGGTGGCAGAATATCCGTGTGGTAGACGGTCGCGAAGGATGGATCAGGATGGAGGATTTTGAAACAATTTAACCTGTTATTTACTTATGGCTGTCCGGAAGAGTTTCCAGGAGATCAATGATAAGATTAAAAGGGGAGAGGCCGTGGTATTGACCGCTGAAGAGGTTGCTGCCATGGGACAGGATCATTCCCCCGCAGAGGTTGCTGAAAAGGTGGATGTGGTCACAACCGCCACCTTTGGTCCCATGTGTTCATCAGGAATGTTTATCAATACCGGGCATGCCGATCCACCTATCAGGATGGAAAGGGCCACTTTGAATGGAGTTCCTGTATTTACGGGTATCGCAGCGGTGGACCTTTACATTGGTGCCACTGAGAATCATCCCGATAACCCGGCTTACGGCGGTGCCCATATCATTGAAGATCTGATCTCGGGCAGGGATGTTGAACTCAATGCCAGTGCCAAAGGGACCGATTGCTATCCGCGGAAGAGTATCCGTACCACGATCAACCGGGATAACATCAATGAAATGATGATGTTCAACCCACGCAATGCCTATCAGAATTACCCGGTTGCCGTAAATCGTTCCAACCGGATCAAGTATACCTATATGGGCAGCCTGCTTCCCAGACTGGGCAATGCCAATTACAGTACATCAGGGGAACTCAGCCCGCTGATCAACGATCCTGAGCTGCGCACCATCGGCATGGGCACCAGCATCTTCCTGGGAGGAACCACGGGGTATGTAAGCTGGTACGGCACCCAGTTCAGGACCGATGCAGAACTAAACGAATACGGAGTACCTGTATCCAATGCAGCTACCCTGGCGGTTATCGGAGATGCCTCCCGCATGAGTCCCGGTTTTATTAAAGCGGCCTATTATGAAAAATATGGCGTCTCCATGTTTGTGGGCATCGGTATCCCCATTCCTGTGCTGGATGAAGAGCTGGCAGCCAGGGTGATGATCCGGAACGAACAGATCACCACGAGCATTCTGGATTACGGGCACCCTGGTCATCCGGAAGTGGGAAGGACAGATTACCGCACCCTGATGTCGGGTGAAATAGTACTGGAGGGCAAAAAGATTAAAACGGCCTCCCTTTCGAGCCTTTATAAAGCCAGGGAGATAGCCGGTATACTGAAAAAGCAGTTGCAGGAGGGAAGCTTCCTGCTTACCGAACCCGTGATGGCATTTCCCCGCGGAAAGGGTCTCAATTCAATGGATATCAGGATCTGACAGATGACTATGGCGCAAATTAAGAAAAGAATGGTGCTGCGTTTCCCGTCCGAAACGGTGAACGAGCCCATCACCTATACCCTGATCAGGGAGCACAACGTATTGATCAATATCCTGAATGCGGATATTTCCCATGGGAAGGAGGGGCAGCTGCTCATAGAAATGGCGGGCCGCGAGGAAGATGTAAATGAAGCGATGGTTTACCTGGAAAGCAGGCAGGTGGGGATCTCTCCGGTGGTAAAAACGATCCTCTTTAATGAAGCGCCCTGTGTGCACTGCGGTGCTTGTGTATCGGTCTGCTTTCACGGGGCACTGGAAATGGACGCACAAACAAGGAAACTGCAATTTTCTCCCGAAAAATGCGTTGCCTGTGAATTATGCATACGGGCCTGTCCCCTCAGGTTATTTGAACTTAATTTCGGTGTCAACTGATTGTACGAGCCCAGGATATACAGGGGAGAGATGAACCGGGACCGTTTCCGGTTTTTTTCGGTAATGTACCATGAATCGGATCTGTTGATCGGTGTAAAGCACACAGATTACACGGGGGAAATGATCCGGGTCGCAGAACAGGAACTGGTCAGGTTACGGGAGTTGATCCTGCAATATGATACCGTTGATCCCATGTTCAGAAGTTCCCTGGAGCCGTTGGAAATGCCGTCAGGTATCTCTGGTGTGCCTGCCGAGATTGCGACCATGATCCGGTGCGGCTTACAGGCCGGGACCGGTCCCATGGCTGCTGTAGCCGGTTTATTTGCTGCATCTGCAGGGTCCAGGCTGATAGAAACCTATGGGTTGAATGAAGTTGTTGTGGAGAACGGGGGAGATCTTTATATTAAAAATGAGTCCGAACTGGTATCTGTGATCCATGCCGGCAGCTCGCCACTGTCTGATAAACTGGCTTTTATGATCCCGCCCGGTGAATGGGGCGTCTGCACCTCCTCCGGTGTATTCGGGCATTCATTCAGCCGTGGAAAAGCTAATGCCGTTTCTGTTATTGCCCGCTCCGCTCCACTATCCGATGCGTGGGCCACCTCCCTGGCTAACCGGGTCTCCCTGCCGGAACACATTGCTCCTGTTCTGGAACAGGCGGGCCAGATCCCTGAAATACTGGGGTGTGCCATCATCGTGGGGGATCAGGTAGGTGTCCGGGGAGCATTTGAATTAAAACTGTTATCTTAGGAGATCATGAATAGTCTGATTCTGGTGATAGTGGCATTCGCCGGGTACCTGTTGGCCTACAGGTTATATGGCGTATATCTCGGAAAGAAGGTCTTTCGTCTGGCGGCGGACAGAGCCATGCCGGCCCATGAGCTGGAAGATGGCGTGGATTATGTACCCACCAGGCCCCATATCATATTCGGTCATCATTTTACCACCATAGCCGGACTGGGTCCCATTGTCGGACCGGCCATCGGGATCATCTGGGGATGGCTTCCCGCTTTTCTCTGGGTATTCCTTGGAAGTATATTCATGGGTGCCGTGCACGACTTTTCCACGCTGGTGGTCTCGGCCCGGAATAAGGGTAAATCTCTTGGAGAGCTTACCGGTCAACTATTGAGTCCGGGTGCCCGCTATGCATTTCAGTTCATCATGCAGCTATTGTTGTTTATCGTGCTGGCAGTATTTGCCATGATCGTAGGTTCGCTGTTTGTCATGTACCCCGAATCGGTCATCCCGGTATGGGCACAGATCCCGGTAGCCATCTGGCTGGGATGGCAGATCAGGCAGGGAAAGAACGATCTGCTCTATTCCATTGTGGCCCTCCTGATGCTCTATGCCTTTGTGGTGCTGGGTGTCCGCTTCCCGGTGGAACTCCCCTGGGAAAATGAGGTTTCCGTAGTGGTATGGTGTATCACGCTGTTTATCTATGTCTTTTTTGCATCCACGCTGCCTGTCCAGAAATTACTGCAACCCAGGGATTATATCAATTCGAACCAGTTGCTGCTGGCCATGTTCTTTATGGTGGTGGGAATAGTTATTGCACATCCACGGATCGTAGCACCGGTCATTAACCATGCAGCTTTTGAGACGGGATCCGGAGTGCCGGACCTGGCCCCGGTAATGTTCATTGTCATTGCCTGCGGAGCCATATCGGGTTTTCATTCCCTGGCCAGCTCAGGTACAACCGTAAAGCAGGTTGACAGGGAGACAGATACACTGCCCATTGGCTATGGGGCCATGATAACAGAGAGTTTCCTGGCCGTACTGGTAATTATCGCTGCGGGAGCCGGACTGGGTATGGGACTGGAAGCGGATGGCACGCTGTTAAAAGGCGTCGCCGCCTATCACCATCACTATGCATCGTGGTCCTCGGCCAGCGGGTTAACGGCAAAACTTGATGCCTTTATCACCGGATCGGCCAATCTTTTCTCTTCTTTTGGACTGCCTGTGAAATATGGCGCATCCTTCGTGGTCGTATTTATTGTTTCTTTTGCCAATACTACCCTGGATTCGGCTGCCCGTATCCAGCGTATCTCTTTACAGGAAATCTTCACATCGAAAAGCGGTACGATCCGCAAACCGGTGGACAACCGCTATGTAGCCACCGCGGTCATTGTCCTTGCCGCTGCAGCCATGACATTTTTCAAACCCGGAGGCCAGGGTGCCATGGTGCTCTGGCCCCTGTTCGGTTCACTGAACCAGTTAATGGCAGCACTGGCACTGGGTGTCGTCACGGTTTACCTGGCTTCTAAAAAGATACCCGTTTACTATACACTCCTTCCCATGCTGGTAATTCTCATACTGACCATCTGGGCCATGATCGAGAACCTGGCCGGTTTTATCCGTAACCACGAGTACTTCCTGGTAATGCTTTCCGGACTGATCCTGTTGCTGACGGTGTGGCTTACAGGAAGCAGTGCGTTGGCATTATCCGTCATGAAACGGAAGCGGTAAAAATGCAGATGAGGATGCAAACAAGGATACAATGTGGATATATACAAGGATGCAGATGAGGATGATCACTGCTGCCGGTGTGTTGCTCCTGCCCCTGTTGCTCTCTGCCCAGGTGAGTTTTTACGATTTCACGGTCACTGATATCAGGGGGGAGGAATTTGATCTGGCACAGTTGCAGGGAAAGAAAGTCTTTGTGGTAAACACAGCTTCCGAATGTTCCCTTTCTCCGCAGTTTAAGTCCCTGGAGAAACTCTACAGGAGGTATGGCGGTGACGATTTTACGATCATCGGGTTTCCGTGCAATGATTTTGGGGGACGGGAGCCGGGTACCGATGAAGAGATAGCCGCTTACTGCAAAGAAACGTATGATATCTCGTTTCCGATGATGTCCAGGATTACCATCAGGGGCGGGGAGATGCACCCGCTGTACCGGTGGCTTACACGTGCATCGGAAAATGGAGTGGAGGACAGCAAGGTTGCCTGGAACTTTCAGAAATATTTAATCGACGAGCATGGAACCCTGGCAGGACATCTACCCCCCCAGAAAAAACCCACATGCAAAGAAATCGTCTCCTGGCTGAAGGAGTAACATGCTGACCCTTCAGGAAGGGGGGAAGTGCGATAAACTAAAGGTAAACAGAGCGGGGAGCAGCATATATCAGGGTGACAATTTTCTCCAGGTTGATACGGTCTGCCTCACTGAAAGCATCCGGTTTGTCCGAATCCACATCCATGACAGCCTGAACATGGCCGGCACGGTCGAAAACCGGCAGGGTGATCTCTGACTTCGAACGGGCATCACAGGCAATGTGCCCCGGAAAGGCATGGACATCCGGAACCACCACCGGGGCCCGGTTCAATACTGCAGCCCAGCAAACCCCTTTGTTTTTTTGCAGTTCCTGGCAAGCCAGCGGACCCTGATACGGTCCCGCCACCAGTCTGTCGCCTCTGAGCAGGTAAAAGCCCGTCCAGAAATAGTGGTCCATCTTATGGTGCAGCACGGCAGCCACAGAAGCCATCCTGGCTATGGGATCCTCTGTTTCCGGCAACAGTTCCTCCAATTGTGCGATAAGTCTTACATACCTTCCGCTCTTCTTCCTCTCATCCATAATCGGCACTGGTTTCAATTCATACGGATCCCATTTGGAGGGAACCATGCTAATGGTGTTCCAAAAATAGGATTATTATTAACTTTGCCGATCATTTTTACTATGAAGTTACCTGGAGAGATAAAGCGGCGTAGAACTTTTGCCATCGTGAGCCATCCCGATGCCGGCAAGACCACCCTGACAGAAAAGTTACTGCTGTTTGGCGGGGCCATCAATGTGGCCGGTGCGGTCAAATCAAACAAAATCAAAAAAACTGCCACCTCCGATTTCATGGAGATCGAAAAACAGCGTGGTATTTCAGTGGCTACCTCGGTCATGGGTTTTGAATATGGCGGTAAAAAAATCAACATCCTGGATACACCGGGTCACCAGGATTTCGCAGAGGATACGTTCCGTACGCTTACTGCTGCCGACAGTGTTATCATTGTAATTGACGGTGCCAGGGGGGTAGAGGTGCAAACACGGAAACTGATGGGTGTATGCCGCATGAGAAACACCCCTGTTATGGTATTTGTCAACAAGATGGACCGTCCCTCCATCGATCCTTTTGATCTGCTGGATGAAATTGAAAATGAACTGGAGATCAAAGTGCATCCGCTGAGCTGGCCGGTGGGATCCGGATCGGATTTCAGGGGGGTGTACAACCGGCAGGTGAAGCGATTCCGCTCATTCAGGGGCAGTGACAAGCAAACAGTGGGTGAACTGGTGGAATATGAAGACCTGAACAGCTCCGCATTCAAGCGATATATCAACCCGCATGCTGAAAGCCTTGAGGAGGAGCTTGAGCTGATCGAAGGTGTCTATCCGGAATTTGACCATCATGCATACCTCCATGGGGAACTTGCCCCGGTCTTCTTCGGAAGTGCACTGAACAATTTTGGTGTGAACGATATCCTGAGCTGCTTTGTAAAGATGGCACCTTCTCCCGGTCCGGTGGTCACGGAAGATCGCACCATCCTGCCTGAAGAGGAAAAATTCACCGGTTTCGTCTTCAAGATCCATGCCAATATGGACCCCAATCACCGGGACCGGCTGGCTTTCATTAAGATCGTGTCGGGAAGATTTGAACGCAACAGACCCTACCTTCATGTCCGGACGGGGAAACAACTCAAGTTCTCCAGTCCCACCTCATTCATGGCGGAGAAGAAATCTGTGATCGATGAAGCATTTCCCGGCGATATTGTGGGTGTGCACGACACGGGGAGTTTCAAGATCGGAGATGCCGTAACCGCCGGGGAGAACCTGCAATTCAGGGGAATCCCCAGTTTCTCGCCTGAACTATTCAGGTATATTGAAAATGCAGACCCGATGAAATTCAAGCAGCTGGCCAGGGGTATCGAACAGTTGATGGATGAAGGGGTGGCACAGCTTTTTGTCAGCACCTCCAACGGCAGGAAGATTATCGGGA
>JANTFK010000055.1 GCA_024763595.1 Bacteroidales bacterium
GATAGCCCTGAAATACAATCCGGAAACCAAGGTAGCAGCCATTAAGTCGCTGCAACGTATCAGTAAGCCCGGACTGAGGAAGTATGTGGACAAGGACCACCTTCCCCGCGTACTGAATGGATTAGGGGTAGCCATTTTATCAACCTCCCAGGGCGTGATCACCGATAAGGAAGCCCGCAGCCTGAATATTGGCGGAGAGGTGCTTTGTTATGTATATTAATTGATTAAGGAGAAGAATCATGTCAAGGATTGGAATCTTACCCATCGACATACCTGCAGGCGTTACTGTAGAGGTTGACAATGAAAACCTGGTGACTGTAAAAGGTCCCAAGGGGGAGCTGAAACAGCAGGTGGATAAAAATATCACTGTTAAGGTTGAAGAGAACCGGGTGAATCTTGAAAGGTCATCGGAAGATAAGGATCAAAAGTCGAAACACGGGCTTTACCGTTCCCTTTTGAATAACATGGTAGTGGGTGTTTCTGAAGGCTACACCATCCGGCAGGAACTGGTCGGGGTCGGGTACCGGGCCGATGTAAAGCATGGCAACCGCCTGGAACTGAGTCTCGGATTTTCACACGATATCATCCTGCAGATGCCCGATGAGGTGAAAGTGGAGGCCAAAACAGAACGCCGTGCCAATCCTGTCATTACGCTGACCAGTATTGACAAGCAACTGATTGGGCAGGTGGCTGCCAAGATCCGTTCGTTCCGACCACCGGAACCTTACAAAGGGAAAGGCATCAGGTTTGTTGGAGAGCAGCTGAGACGTAAGGCCGGTAAGGCAGCTTCCGTTTAGCGATAAAAGGAGTAAATAAATTAGTAAAACACTATAATACAATGGCTTTAACAAAAGCAGGAAGAAGGCAGAGAATTAAGTACAGGATCCGCAAAAGGCTCTCCGGTAATGAGGATCGCCCGAGGATGACGGTGTTTCGCAGCAACAAGCAGATTTATGTGCAGCTTGTGAACGATGTTACCGGTGAAACCCTTATATCAGCCTCTTCCAGAGAAAAAGAGATCGCCGGTCAAAAGGTGAACAAGACCGAGCAGGCCAAACTGGTAGGCAAGCGCATTGCTGAGAAAGCAAAAGAAAAAGGAATTGAAAATGTCGTATTCGATCGAAACGGCTATTTGTATCATGGCAGGGTGAAAAATTTAGCAGACGCTGCCAGGGAAAGCGGACTTAAATTATAAAGATAGATATGTCAACAGGTATCAGAAAAGTAAAGACGAGTGACCTCGAATTAAAGGACCGCCTGGTAAGCATACAGCGTGTGACCAAGGTGACCAAGGGTGGCCGTACCTTTAGTTTCTCCGCTATTGTAGTGGTTGGGAACGAGGAAGGCATAGTGGGGCACGGACTTGGTAAAGCTAAAGAGGTGACCACTGCGATTGCCAAAGGTGTGGAAGATGCCAAGAAGAGCCTGATCAAGGTGCCCATTATCAACGGGACCATTCCCCATGAACAGTATGGGAAATATGGTGGGGCCAAGGTATTTCTCAAACCGGCCTCCAGTGGTACAGGTGTAAAAGCAGGTGGTGCCATGCGTGCTGTGCTGGAGAGTGTGGGTGTAAAAGATGTACTGGCCAAGAGTAAGGGCTCATCCAACCCGCATAACCTGGTAAAGGCAACCTTCGATGCATTGCTCGAACTCAGGGATGCCAATGCTGTAGCACAACAGAGAGCGGTTTCTATGGATAAAGTATTTAACGGATAATTTGAGAAAAGGATGGGAAAAATCAAAGTTACCCAGGTAAGAAGTGCCATCAAGCATACAGAAAGACAGAAAAGAACACTGGAGGCACTGGGACTCAGGAAACTTCACCAGACCATCGAGGTAGAGGCGACTCCACAGATCAGGGGAATGGTTCAGAAAGTGTTGCACCTGGTTGAAGTTGAGGAAGTTTAATGGCGCACAATGCACAGGGAATAAGTTAAGTAGATCAAGTAAAAAGATAAGAGATGGAATTAAGTAATTTAAAACCGGCCAAGGGTTCCACTAAGAGCAGGAAAAGGATCGGGCGTGGACAGGGTTCCGGCAAAGGTGGAACGGCTACCCGTGGACATAAAGGACAGAAGTCCCGTTCCGGTTACTCCCGGAAGACAGGTTTTGAAGGCGGACAGATGCCCCTTCAACGGAGGGTCCCTAAATTTGGTTTTAAAAACATCAACCGGAAAGCGTATAAGGGGATCAATGTGAGCACCCTTCAGGCGCTGGCTGAGAAAAAGAAGCTGAAAGAGATCTCGGTGGATACCCTGATTGAAGCCGGTTTGGTTCAGAAGAACACGCTGGTCAAGATCCTTGGGAATGGCGAACTGAAAACCAAACTGAATGTTAAAGCGCATGCATTTTCCAAATCAGCGGTTGAAGCCATTGAGGCACTGGAGGGAAGTGTGGAGCAAATCTGATTGATAGGCTGACCTATGAAAAAGTTTATTGAAACCATAAAAAATATCTGGAAGATCGAGGATCTGAAGGCCCGTATACTTTATACCCTGGGGATCATCCTGATCTATCGCCTCGGAACACATATTGTTTTGCCGGGGATCAATCCGGTGATTATTTCCGAGCTGTCCAATCGCCGGCAGGCAGGATCGGGTATACTTGATCTGCTCAACCTCTTTACAGGCGGGGCCTTTGCCAGGGCATCCATTTTCGGACTGGGGATCATGCCCTACATTTCGGCATCCATTGTGGTGCAGTTGCTGGGAATTGCAGTTCCCTATTTTCAGAAGCTGCAGCAGGAAGGTGAGAGCGGAAGAAGAAAAATCAACCAGATCACCCGCTATCTCACCGTAGCTATTTTGATTCCGCAGGGTCTGAGTTATATCACAAGCCTTCGTTACCAGCTTCCTGCAGATGCCTTTTCACCGAATTTCTCCCGGATGGCTGCCATGATTATACTGACAGCCGGTACCATGTTCATTATGTGGCTGGGCGAGAAAATAACCGATAAGGGGATAGGTAATGGTATTTCCCTGATCATCATGATCGGGATCATTGCCAGGCTGCCACAGGCGCTCGGTATTGAATTTATGTCCAGGTTTGAAAGTGCAGGTGGCGGCATGGTTGCCTTCCTGGTGGAGATCCTGATCATGTTTGTGGTCTTTATGGGAACCATCCTGCTGGTGCAGGGTACGCGGAGGATCCCGGTGCAGTACGCCAAGCGGATTGTGGGGAACAAACAATATGGCGGGGTTCGGCAGTACATTCCGCTCAAGGTAAATGCAGCCGGGGTAATGCCCATCATCTTTGCCCAGGCATTTATGTTTATTCCAATTACAGTGGCCGGATTTGCCAAGGCTGATGCAGCCACCGGATTTGCCGCTGTATTCAGTAATCCGGTCGGGTTCTGGTACAACTTTACCAATGCCCTGCTGATAGTTTTGTTTACATACTTTTATACAGCCATTACTGTGAATCCCACGCAGATGGCCGAGGATATGAAGAAGAACGGCGGTTTTATTCCGGGTGTAAAACCGGGACGCAAGACCGCCGAGTTCCTGGACGCAGTCATGTCCAGGATCACTCTTCCCGGCTCCATTTTTCTTGCTTTTGTGGCCATTATGCCTGCCTTCGCCATGATGACCGGCATAAACAGGAGTTTTGCGCAGTTTTTCGGTGGAACCTCCCTCCTGATCCTGGTGGGTGTGATCCTGGATACACTGCAGCAGATAGAAAGCCACCTGCTCATGCGTCACTATGACGGATTGACCAAATCAGGCAGGATTAAGGGCCGGACAGGCAGTGCAGCTGCCATATAGTACAGAGATAACGTTCTTTGATGATTTTAATTAAGACTGCGGACGAAATTGAGCTGATACGGAAGAGCAATCTACTGGTTTCAAAGACACTGGCGGAGATTGCGAAACATATTCAGCCGGGGATTTCAACCGGGAAGCTGGACAGGATAGCTGAAACATTTATTCGTGATCACGGGGCTGTCCCCGGGTTCCTGGGATACCAGGGATATCCAAAGACACTCTGTACATCCCTGAATGCGCAGGTGGTCCACGGCATCCCGTCCGATAAGGTGATCCTCGAGGAGGGCGACCTGCTTTCGGTGGATTGCGGCGTGCTCATGAATGGTTTTTATGGAGACACCGCTTTCAGCTTTGAAGTGGGGGAGGTGAGTGAAGCTGTCCGCAGATTGTTAGTCACAACGCGTGAAAGCCTGATGAAAGGTGTGGAACAGGCAAGAGACGGAAAGCGGACAGGTGATGTGGGGTACGCAGTTCAGCATCTGGCAGAGGCCAACGGATACAGTGTGGTGAGAGAGATGGTGGGGCATGGATTGGGAAGTCACCTGCATGAAGCTCCGGAAGTCCCCAATTATGGAAGACGGGGAACTGGTCCAAAGCTGAAGAAGGGCATGGTTATCTGCATTGAACCCATGATCAATATGGGCCGGAGACAGATCAAACAGGACCCTGACGGCTGGACCATTCGCGCAGCGGATAATCAGCCTTCTGCCCATTTTGAACTGGCAATGGCAATAGATAAAGGTAAGACAGACGTGCTGTCGACCTTTTCATATATTGATGAAGTATTAAACAAACAGAAAAATTAAATGGCAAAACAGCCTTCGATAGAACAGGATGGTGTAATAACCGAAGCATTATCTAATGCTATGTTCCGGGTGGAGCTGGAAAACGGGCACGTCATTACAGCCCATATATCCGGAAAAATGCGCATGCATTATATCAAGTTACTGCCCGGAGACAGGGTTAAGGTGGAGATGTCGCCTTATGACCTGACAAAAGGAAGGATCAGTTTTCGCTATAAGTAGTGCTTATAAAAGTAGAAAGTAGAAAAAATATAACTCATCATGAAGGTAAGAGCATCTGTTAAAAAGCGCAGTTCCGATTGCAAGATCGTCAGACGGAAGGGGCGCTTGTATGTAATTAATAAGAAGAATCCCAAGTTTAAACAGCGCCAGGGATAAAAAAATTAAAAATAAGAGAGCATTATGGCTAGAATAGTTGGTGTAGATCTGCCCAAAAACAAAAGAGGTGAAATAAGCCTCACTTACATTTATGGCATTGGTCGCAGCCGTGCACAAAAGATTCTTGATGCTGCAGGTGTCGACCGCAATATCAAGGTAAAAGACTGGAATGATGACCAGATTGCAGCCATCAGGAAAGTGATTAACGAAACTGAAGAATACAAGGTTGAAGGTGAACTGCGTTCCTCCGTACAACTGAATATCAAACGATTGATGGATATCGGTTCCTACCGGGGCATCCGTCATCGTATCGGTCTTCCTACCCGCGGACAGAGCACCAAGAATAATGCCCGTACCCGTAAGGGAAGGAGAAAGACAGTAGCAAATAAGAAGAAAGCAGTTAAATAAGAGTTAAGAGGTTATGGCTAAGAAGACAGGATCGTCAAGAAAACGAACAGTTAAAGTTGAACCCACCGGGCAGGCACATATTCATGCCTCCTTTAATAATATTATCATCTCCCTGACCAATAATCAGGGACAGGTGATCTCCTGGGCTTCATCCGGGAAAATGGGATTCAGGGGTTCAAAGAAGAATACTCCCTATGCAGCACAGATGGCTGCACAGGACTGTGCCAAGGTGGCCTATGATTTGGGACTCAGGAAAGTAAAAGTTTTCGTAAAGGGACCCGGATCAGGAAGAGAATCAGCCATTCGGAACATCCATGCTTCCGGTATTGAGGTGACCGAGATCGTAGATGTCACACCGCTGCCGCATAACGGCTGCCGTCCGGCTAAAAGACGGAGGGTATAATTCAGCATTAAGGTATAATCCGGGCTGAAGAGGAATTATTAAACAATTAACAACAGAGATAGATGGCAAGATACAGAGGTCCAAGAACCAAAATTGCTCGCAAATTTTCAGATCCCATTTTCGGGACGGACAAATCGTTCGAGAAGAAGAATTATCCCCCGGGAATGCACGGGAACAACAAAAGAAGGCGCAAAGCTTCTGAATATGGTATTCAGTTAAAAGAGAAGCAGAAGGCCAAGTATACATATGGTATCCTGGAAAAGCAATTCCGGAATATGTTTGACAAGGCTTCCCGAAGCAAGGGGGTTACAGGCGAGGTGCTCCTTCAGTTACTGGAGTCCAGGCTTGACAATGTAGTCTACAGGCTGGGTTTTTCTCCCACACGTGCCGGTGCACGGCAACTGGTGACCCACAGGCATATCACCGTCAATGGCGAAATCGTGAATATTCCTTCGTATACCCTGAAACCGGGCGATCTGGTTGGGGTCCGGGAGCGATCAAAATCCCTGGAGGTGATCACCGACTCATTAAGTACTGCCAGGTACAGTTCTTCATCATGGCTGGAATTTGATGAAGCAACAATGACCGGTAAGTTCCTGAATCGTCCTGAACGGGAAGAGATACCGGAAAACATCAAGGAACAGCTCATCGTTGAACTTTATTCAAAATAATAAAACCACATTCATATTATGGCCATTTTAGCTTTTCAAAAACCAGATAAGGTCATCATGCTTGAAGCAGATGACAGGTATGGCAAATTTGAGTTTCGTCCCCTTGAACCTGGCTATGGGATCACCGTTGGGAATGCACTGAGGCGTATCCTGCTTTCTTCCCTTGAAGGGTATGCTATCACCAGTATCAAAATAGACGGTGTGGAGCATGAATTTTCCACCATTACAGGTGTGATCGAAGACCTTACGGAAATCATTCTGAACCTGAAACAGATTCGGTTTAAGAAGCAGATTGATGATGTCAATGATGAAAAGATCGTTGTAACCATCACAGGCCAGGAGGAGTTAAAAGCAGGGGACCTGCAGCGTTTTTTAAGTGGATTCAAAGTGCTGAATCCCGAGCTGGTAATCTGTCATATGGAAAAGGATGTAAAACTCCAGATTGAGTTATCCATCAACAAGGGCCGTGGTTATGTGCCTGCAGATGAGAATAAACCCGCTGAGGCAGAATTTGGTCTTGTCGCAGTGGACTCTATCTACACACCCATTAAGAATGTGAGGTATGACATTGAAAATTACCGGGTGGAGCAGAAGACCGACTATGAGAAACTGGTCATGGAGATCGAAACGGACGGTTCGATCCATCCCAAAGAGGCATTGAAAGAGGCTGCCAAGATCCTTATTTATCATTTCATGCTGTTCTCCGATGAGAAAATTACACTCGATACGGATGAGAAATTCTCCAATGAAGAGTTCGATGAGGAAGTTTTACATATGCGTCAGCTGCTGAAAGCCAAACTGGTTGACCTGGATCTGTCGGTCAGGGCGCTGAACTGCCTGAAGGCTGCCGAAGTTGAAACCCTTGGTGACCTGGTAAAGTTCAATAAGAACGACCTGCTTAAATTCAGGAACTTTGGCAAAAAGTCGCTCACCGAACTGGAAGAACTTCTGGTGAACATGAACCTGACTTTCGGTATGGATATTAGTAAATACAAACTGGACAAGGATTAATTACAATGAGACATAAGAAGAGTATTAACCACTTAGGGAGGAAAAGTGCGCACAGGAAAGCCATGCTGGCCAATATGGCCAGTTCCCTGATCATGCACAAGCGGATTGAGACAACCACTGCAAAGGCCAAAGCATTGAAGCGGTATGTTGAGCCATTGATTACACGGTCAAAAGAGGACTCAACCCATACACGCCGGGTGGTATTCAGTTATCTGCAGGATAAGGAGGCAGTGTCCGAACTTTTCCGTGAGGTTGCTTCCAAAGTGGGTGACCGCCCGGGGGGATATACCCGCATTATTAAACTGGGTAACCGGCAGGGTGACAATGCCGATATGTGCCTGATCGAATTGGTGGATTATAATGAGAACCTGCTGACAGAAAAAGCTGCAACTAAAAAAGCTACTTTGCGCCGTCGTCGTGGAGGAAAAAAGAAAGCAGCGGAAGCAGTTGAAGCCGTTGCAGTAGCAGAGAAAACCCACGGGGTCGAGGAAACGAAACCTGAAGAGGTGAAAACAGAACCCGTGGCCGGGGATGCTGAAGAGGCGAAAGCTGAACCCACAGCCGGGGATGTTGAAGAGGCGAAAGCTGAACCCGCAGAAGAGGATGCTGAAGAGGTGAAAGCTGAAGAGGTGAAAGATGAACCCGCAGAAGAGGATGCTGAAGAGGTGAAAGCTGAAGAGGTGAAAAAAGAACCCACGGAAGGGGATGCTGCCGGAGAACCGGAAGGCGAAGAAAAATCTGCTGATGACCAGGAGGAAAACAAAGCTTCATAATATTCTGATGTGACATTCTTTTGAATAACACCGGGGATAAAGTGACTTTGACGCTTTATCCCTTTTTTATTTATTAATATTTTAATCGAAAAACATAATATCATGGGACAAATCGTTGATATACATGCACGTGAGATTCTTGACTCACGTGGTAATCCCACTGTTGAAGTGGAAGTAACCCTTGCCAGTGGTTTTGTAGGACGTGCTGCCGTTCCTTCGGGTGCATCCACCGGAGAGAATGAAGCACTGGAACTGAGGGATGGTGACAAAGACCGCTATCTGGGGAAAGGCGTACAGAAAGCAGTTGAGAATGTAAATAAAGTGATTGCAGAGGAGCTGATCGGTATGGATGCCCTGGATCAGGTAGCCATTGACCAGAAGATGATTGATCTGGACGGTACCAAAACTAAAAGTAAACTGGGTGCCAACGCCATGCTCGGTGTATCACTGGCTTCCGCCAAAGCTGCCGCCAAGTACCATGACATGCCGCTTTATCGCTATATCGGGGGTGCCAATGCCAAACATTTGCCTGTTCCCATGATGAATATCATCAATGGAGGATCCCACTCGGATGCTCCCATTGCATTCCAGGAGTTTATGATTCGTCCGGTTGGGGCAGGCAGTTTCAGGGAAGGCCTCAGAATGGGTGCTGAAGTGTTCCATTCACTTAAAAAAGTATTAAAAGAGCGGGGACTCAGTACTGCCGTGGGTGACGAAGGCGGTTTTGCCCCTGAACTGGAAGGTACCGAAGATGCACTGGAAAGCATACTGAAAGCAGTTGAGAAAGCCGGTTATGAACCTGGAAAAGATATTACCATTGCATTGGATTGTGCTGCATCTGAATTTTTCGTGGACGGTATCTATGATTATACCAAATTTGAAGGAGAAGGTGCAGCCAAACGTACTTCTGCCGAACAGGCTGAATACCTGGATGAGCTACTGGATAAATATCCCATCGATTCCATTGAGGATGGTATGGATGAAGGAGACTGGGATGGATGGGTTATCCTGAACAAGAAGATCGGACAGAAGTGCCAGCTTGTGGGCGATGATGTTTTTGTGACCAATGTGGAATACCTTGCCAAAGGGATTGAGTTGAATTGTGCCAATTCCATCCTGATCAAAGTGAACCAGATCGGTACACTGACTGAGACCCTGAACTGCATTGAGATGGCGCACAGGGCCGGTTATACCACCGTTACCTCGCACCGTTCAGGAGAAACCGAAGATGCAACCATTGCAGATATTGCTGTGGCTACCAATTCGGGCCAGATCAAAACCGGTTCACTGAGCCGTTCTGACCGGATAGCTAAATACAACCAGTTGTTGCGTATTGAAGAAGAACTGGGTACAACAGCCATTTACGGCTATTAGAAATTGTCAGGGAAAACCGGCAGGTTTCTCATGACCATAGAGCGGGCCGGGCTCGTGTGGCCGGCCTCGTGTGCCCGGCCTGCAACTGTTATACATCATATCGGGTTAATGTATGGCCCCAGAATATTGAAACATCTGGATATTTTCTTATCTTGTGTTTCCCTATGAATTTTTATTAATCCTAACAAAACCTAAAGAATATGTCAGTCTTAAAAGAGCGGCTCCACCAGAAAATTGAAGAGTGGAGACCCAGAACCAGAAACCTGATTAAGAATAATTGTGATGTGGTTGTCGATAAGGTAACCATTGCTCAGGTCATTGGAGGTATGAGGGGGCTGAAGAGTCTTGTTACAGATATTTCATACCTTGATCCACAGGAAGGAATCAGGTACAGGGGATATACCCTGCCGGAAGTATTTGAAAAACTCCCCAAGCCACCCGGAGCAGAAATGCCTTATGTTGAAGGGTTATATTTCCTGTTACTTACAGGTGATATCCCCACTGAGAATGAAGTTATTGATCTGGTAGATGAATTCCGCAAAAGACGGATTCTGCCTCGCTATGTATATGAGGTGATTGATGCCTTCCCTTCTTTCTCGCCACCCATGGCCATCTTCTCTGCTGCCATCCTGACCATGCAACGTGAATCATTCTTCGCCAAGAAATACCAGAGTGGTATCAGCAGGAATGAATATTGGGATCCAACATATGAGGATTCCCTGAACCTGCTGGCCAAGCTTCCGGAAGTAGCTTCTTACATCTATGCCAAGCTTTACCGTGACGGAAACCGGATCCAGTCCAATCCCAACCTGGATATGGGGGCCAACTTTGCCCATATGATGGGTATCCCCCAACCCTATGATGATGTTTCCAGGCTTAACTTCATCATTCATGCCGATCATGAAAGTGGAAACGTAAGTGCACATACAGGTCACCTTGTGGCAAGTTCACTGTCTGATATCTACCTTTCCATTTCGGCCATGATCAATGGACTGGCAGGACCCCTGCACGGGTTAGCCAACCAGGAGGTACTGCGGTGGCTACAGGATCTGGTATCCAAAATGGATGGAAAGCTTCCCACCGAGGAGGAGATGAAGCAATTTGTATGGGATACGCTCAATTCAGGACAGGTGATCCCCGGATTCGGACACGCGGTACTGCGTAAGACCGATCCGCGTTATACGCTGCAACGGGAATTTTGTCTGACTCACATGAAGGATGACCTGCTGTTCCAGTACACCAATCTGCTCTACAAAGTTGTACCCCCTATTCTCAAGGAACAGGGTAAAGCCAAGAACCCTTGGCCCAATGTGGACGCACAATCAGGGATCATTCACTGGCATTATGGTATTACCGAATATGAGTTCTATACTGTTCTGTTTGGTATTGGCCGTTCCATAGGAATAACCGCGAATATTATCTGGGACAGGGCACTGGGATATCCCCTTGAAAGGCCCAAGTCAGTTACCACTGAGATGCTCGAGAATATTGCCCAGGAAACACGCAAGACGAATGGTGAGACCAATCCAAAGGATTGTAAGAAATGATGATTGGCGTTCGTTGCAGCATTATGCGGTAAGCGAAGGTCAACCATATGGAAAATAGTAAAAGAGAGTGTCAGAAATGGCACTCTCTTTTCGGATAGGAGAACTGCACGTCGCTCCTGTGGACGGATCTACCCCGGCATTCATCAGGAATGGGATGAAAAATTTGAACATTCCTGAATGATATTTGGCTTAATTTTTGCATTTTAAACGTGGATAAGTTCGTAATTTTGTGGTTACGGGAGTGTGTAGTATGGCTGGAAGGATTACAGGATTAATTTTGTTTGCGCTCTTCTCCATCACCTTGGCTGCTCAGGAAGGAGAAGAAGAGCACATGGTAAAATATACGCCTGATTTCGAATTCAGGGACGGGATCTTTGCCAATTTTGATATGGTCAAGGCCAATGATCCCATTCCCCCGGCACGGATCGTGACAGATGTGGATATCTTTGACAGGGATTTTTATGAAAAGGTCACTTCCCAGAAAGAGATTGTCATTTACGATGATAACGGTGTGAAAAAAGTAATGAAAACACAGAAGATCTGGGGATACGGACGTAACGGCACACTCTATATCAATGTAGGCTCTACATTTCACAGGATCAGTTTTATTGGCAGTATATCCCATTTTGTAGCATCTGTTACCACGTATAACCCCAATTATTATGA
Organism: Bacteroidales bacterium; assembly: GCA_024763595.1. Classification (GTDB taxonomy): domain Bacteria; phylum Bacteroidota; class Bacteroidia; order Bacteroidales. The sequence goes on from JANTFK010000055.1 coordinate 11,802, forward strand.
TCCCTATTATAATAACTATTATCCGTACTATTCCCATTCTTACTATCCCAGCACCCGGTACACCATGCCTTCATCCAATTACGGTTCCACAGAATTAAGGCAATACCTGTTTGACTTTGAAACCGGGGAGGTGATGGATTATGATATTGAAAGCGTCGAGGTGTTGCTGATGAAGGACCCTGAACTGCATGATGAGTACCAGGCCCTCAGGAA
>JANTFK010000056.1 GCA_024763595.1 Bacteroidales bacterium
CTGATAGAGGATTTCATCTCGACCGGGGCCACCCAGTTTTTGCTTGATTTTAATATTCCTGTTGAAAAGATCAAACCTGTATTACAGCAATACCCGGATACCCTCTTCCGGGTGAATCTTTCCCCCCTCCATTTTACACATAACAGGGAAGATCTGCAAAGAGTTGTTTATGATCTGTTACGTTCGCTGAGTACCTGCCGGAATCTGATCATTGGAACAGGTATTCTCCCGCCGGATGTTCCTCCGTCAAATATCCTTGCAGCAAAAGAGGCCATTGTCAGTTTTTATAAGTAGCGCTTAAACGGCTTCATCAAAGCTCCCCAGCTGAAGCGGGTAATTTCCATATTCCCTGACCAGGTTCACGATGTAATCGTAAGTATGCCCCGACACTGCACTGGTAACTGAATGATCGGACTGGAAGATATACCCGCCCCCTTTTGCTGCATTGAGTTTTCTCAGTACTTCCTGGCGGATCAGCTCTTCGTCCCCGGTTTCCCAGACCTGGATGTTGCTGTTCCCGCAGTAACCTATCTGGTTACCGAACCGGCGTTTCAGTTCAACTGCATCCATCCCGGCTTTGGCTTCCAGGGGGTTATATGCATCTACACCTATTTCAATATAATCTTCAAAGATCAATTCAACATTTCCGCAACCATGGTAAATGACCGGTAACCCGTGGTCGTGGCATACATCCACCATGGCTTTTACCCAGGGTTTAAAATATGCCCTCCAGTATTCCGGGTCAAACAGCATGGTTTTTGTATAGGCTACATCGCCCCAGATGACCATCCCGTCCAGTAATCCGTCAGCCGCTTCAATCTGCGCTTTTGTACAATCCAGATAAAACTGGCCAATCCTGTTGATACATGCTCCAAGCCGGTCGGGGTACATACCCATCCATAACAGCGTATTTTGTTGTCCCAGCATACGGGTCATGCACTCGGAACACTCTACGATGCTTCCAAAGACAGGAAAGTCCCTGTGCAGATCCTGAACCGTTTCAACCCAGGGGGGTGAATTTCGTTCGAAAGCATCCCCCACACCGGCGATCTGGTTGTCACCGGCTTCAAAAAAGCGCCTTCGGTCAAAGGGATCGTCAAATTCAAATGCTTCCAGCTTTTCAATGGTATCGGTGTCCCAGGCGATAAATTCAGGCATGGGAAAATCAAATTTTTTCCGCATGGTGGTCCTGAAACCTGTTTTAACCACCACCTCTGTTTCATCTTCCTTTATGATTTCAAAGGGCTGTATCTTCGGATCCATATTCGGCACGGTTACGATCCAGTCCAGATCGTAGTAATAGTATGGATTTGCATCATCAGGCAGGTTCAGCTCTTCTCTCCACCGTTTAATAAAACTGCCCCAGAAGAAATCGCTTACGGGGACCCGGTCGGCTTCCTCATGACGGAGGGTTTTCTGTAAACGGGTAAGCTTTGTTAGTGTATGTTCTGATCTTGTATGGTTCATATCCACGTTTTTTTCAATACATATAATATCAGGGCATGATAATATCCTTCCTGCGGGATGCCGGTGTGACATGCAGTTTCTCGATGGTACCGTTTCTGACCTTTCCTTCAATGATGGTCTGGTAGGGAGCATGCAGTTTGAAATCGGCATCCCATGTGCCGGGCCATGCAGGAAGCAGATAGATCTTGCGGGAGTAAGGGTCGGCCTGCATCAGCATGGACTGGAATGTTTTCATCAACACCCCGCCGTGATCCTGATCCGGGGTCCAGTCGTAATTGGGCCCCCAGAAAGCCGGGAAGCGTGCGTTTTTATCAAAGTTTTTGGACCGGTTCACCAGGTTATCCCTGGCCTGTTCAGCCAGTCCCAGGTAGGCCATGAAAATATCATCCTGCCTCCAGCCAAAATCACCTTTATCCCAGCGATGCTCCAGCGCATTCATGGCCAGTTCCATATCCGGGTTCCCGACACCGTACAACCGGAACGGAAAGAGTGCATAGAGTTCCGGGTTCTCCACATTCCGTTTGTCCTCAAACCTTGAGGCCGGGGCAAGCGCCTTTCCCGAAGGAGTTTCCCGGAGTGGGATAGCTGGAAGTTTCGTGAAAAATGTTGTCCAGAATTGTCTCTCCTGATCCGTTGTCAGATCTTCCGGCAATGCCAGCAGGCGCCTGGTTATACCATACAAACCGGCCAGCTCAGGCATGGGATTGGTACAATCCCACCAGGTCTCTACTGCCTGTGAGGGGTGCATGACCAGCTTGCCATCATCTCCTGTTTTGTAAAAGTTGTCGAAGAATCTGATCACCTCACTGGCAACCGGGATGATCTTTTGTTCCAGGAAGTCGCGGTCCCCCGTGTAATCATAGTAATCCAGCATCATAAACACCAGCTCGGGTCCTGAGACCCACTCCCATTTGTGGTAACCGCTCTGCTGTAATTTGTCGGTACGAACCTCATAGGGGGTCCACCCGTATGTGGAAGTAAATACGGATCCCCAGAAATAGATGCATTCGGGGAAATAGGCACCCTCAAAACCGAAATATTTTTTTGTACGGTACCGGTTCAGTTTGAAAACTTCACCGGCATACATGTTAAAAAATGGCTGCATCAGGTCATAATCGCCGGCAGCACACATGCTGAGATAGGGCAACCTTGTATTCTGCCACCAGTAACCCGGTCCCCACCTCCTGTAATCGGCATTACCCGGTTTATCCGGATAGGGGACCGTGAAAATGGATCCGTTGAACTTGATGGGGTAATGCCCGCGACCCGCCGACGCATCAATAAACCGCTGAAGGGCATAGGCACGTGACACAACAAAGGCATCCCCTTTGCCGGTCGATGCTGTGGTGTCTGATAAAGATGTGGCATATATCCAGCTCCTGTCCCAGAACCTGTTCCACCACTGCTTATGTTCCCGGTACAGCTGTTCAAACGGAATGGCATCTGTTTGTGTCATCAGCTCTTCTGTGGCCGCAAGCCACTGACCGGGATCAGCGGGATGAAGGGTGGATACACAAACATTCAACCTGCCGGTTTTTGCCGGGTTTGTCCGGAGTGTTGTATCATTTACCCGGACAGCGTCTGGTCCCGAGACAATGGCCCCGAAAGTACGGTGCAGGATAGGGTCTTCCTGATAGTATTCCGATAATCCCTGTAAAGCATTGGTCACGTCAAATCCTGCCGACTTCTTATTATGGTGATACCAGCCGATATAATTCCCGGAACTCCGGATTACACTGTCCGGTTCCACGATAACCGGTTCATGCATACTGCCCGGCTTCGAACGGTCTTCCAGCAAATCACTTGTGCCAATTTCCGGCAGGGGTGAGGGCGCGGTTCTCCACAGTTCAGCAGTTGCACGCAGTTTTACCGGAACCGAGCTGTTCTGGCTGATGTGTATAACCGGATGATTGGCATCCACCCAGATACTGAAGTGGATGTCAGCCTGCTGCCCTCCATATGTACCATGGGAACTGATCTGGATCGTTCCTGTTTCCAGGTCCAGCTCCTGCCTGAAAACAGCATCCGTAAACAGCAGGGCCGGTTCACTGGTGACCCTGATCTTCCCCACCTTTAATAACCGTCCGTTATCGCCCCACGAGTCTGTTTTACCGATATAAAAACAGATATCTCCGTTCTGTTCAACCCATAGATTGATACCGATATCTCCGTTACCTGCCGGCATGGATCCGTGATGGTCCCTGCCGGGTGAATCCCAGACTACGTTATATGCTTTGATCCTGGCATTGTTTCCGGCAGTACTGTTTCCGGCAGTGCGGTCATCATGTTTCATACAACCTGTCAGGGTGGATATCAGTAAAGCAAACAACAGTGTTGATGCCATTTCGTTCAGATACCGGTTTTTCATACAATGTTGGTTTAATCATGATTTAAGGTCCTGTCCCATTGGCCAGTTCACCCATGTAGCTGCCATAGCTCATTAAGATGAACGAACCTGTTAATACCAGCAGGGCAACAATGAGCGAAACATAGGTTCTGCGGTTTACCTCTCGCCACTCTTTCATAATTACACCAATGATGTAACTGAAGAAGATCAGCATGGACATGTGCAGCACCCAGCTGGCAAACATAAAACTTCCCATTTTCACATGGCCCAGTCCGTAAAAAAAGAACTGCATGTACCACATGGTACCTGCCAGGGCAGATAATCCGAAGTTATTTATATAGTGTTGCCTGCCTGTGTCCCCGATCCTGAATAGTTTTTTAATTGAACCGTTTTTTACGGTTACAATGGTGAACCAGGTCAGATTGGTCAGCAGGCAACCGAGTGAGGATACAATAAGTTTTGCATTACCCTCAAAATAAGATGCACCGTGTTGCGCGGCTATTTCCGAAATGGGGTTTCCCATTTCAAGGGAAATCCCCCAGACCGCTGAGAGTGTACCTGCAATGATGGTCAGCAACAGTCCCTTCTTCATGTGAAAGTGCAGTTTCAGGTTTCCCGCTTTCAGGGCCAGGAACTTCTCTTTCATGAACCCCGCTTTCCCGCAGAGGGCTACGCCAACTATTGATATAATCATACCCGTAAGAACCAAACCGCCCCCGGTTCTGGTAAACTGTTCAATCAGTGTGCCGTGTATCATTAAGGGGACGATGGTTCCCAGTACAGCAGAAATGCCGATGGAGATGGTATAGGTCAGGGAATAGCCGATGTTTCGAATGGCATACCCGAACGACAGCCCTCCAAAACCGTAAACAGCACCCAGGATCAGTGCGGGCCAGAAAGCAGATGCAGGAGATTCGGATAGTACCGCGAACAGGTCGGGGACGGTGAAATACCCGATGAGCAGTGGCATAATGAGCCAGGCAAAAAGTGCCTGAACGATCCAGAATATTTCCCATGGCCAGCGCCTGACCTTCTCAAAGGGCATGTAACAGCTTGCAGCTGAAACACCTCCTATGGCATGAATGCCGGTACCGATAATGGGATTGGGCGTAATCACAGTCCGTTATCTGTTATTTGACCCGGATCAAGCCTTCGCACCACCTGTGCAGGTGCCTGTCGTGAAAAACAATATCAGCTGTGATCACATAAAGAGCGGTATCCGTTTCAGGCAGCGCCGAAAGGGTAAAATTCACCGTATCCTCCTTCCCTGCAGGAAGCGTAATTTCCCGATAGGCCGGAGATACGGACAATCCTTTTGATGGATCGCTCACGTCAGGCTCAACCCGGTAAGTGCAGTTTTCATGCTGGTAGTTCCTGATGATGACGCTGAATGTATGCTCCCCTCCCTGTTCCACTGCATACCCGTACGGATAGATACGGGCCCACTGCTCATCAATCATATAATTGATATCTTCCCATGGGGAGAGTTCCGCAAGGAGCGTTTCCCTCTTTTTCAGGGTTTGCTCCATCCGGTCCAGGAGTTGGGGCGAAAAACGGAAAAGCTTGTGAATGTGCTGGTTTACCAGCCAGGTATCATCGGGCATGGTACGCAACAGATCGATGCAATAATAGTACCCCTGGCCCTTAACCATGATATTGCGGTTTTGAATGCAATAATCATCCACTCCTGTTGGAGAAAAGGAATCTCCGATGAAGAATATCCGTTCCTTTCCGGTTTCGACCAGCATGGCATTGTGATAGATCGTCTGGCCCGGGAAGTTGTAAAAGGTGAATGAGAATTCGTTCCATTGCATGGTGGATTTATCCGGAACCACCCTGATATTACGGATGGGCTTACGGGTCATGGCCGGCATACGGTAAGCTTCCGGGTTCGACAATATATCTTCCAGTTCTGCTGTGACATAAACGGGGCACCGGTACTTTTCCTGCAGGGCCGGGATAAAATTCGTATGATCGTTGTGGTAATGGGTGATGAAGATCCCGTCTATCTCCTGCCGGGAAAGTTCGCTGCGGTTATCCTGAAACTGCTGATAGGTATCGGGAGCGCCGCAGTCGATCAGAAAGGAGGATCCGCTTTCAGACTTGATCACCACCGTATTGTTCACATGCAGGAGCCACGGAGGATAGTCATCGCTGGTTATTGCAAGGGGCATCCACGCTATGTCGGCACTATCCAGCTGCACCCGCTTTGCCAGTGCAACCTGCTTTTCAATCCCCGTGTACCACCGGAATGCGGTTGTGGAAAGATAATTGCTGTAGAGCCGCTGCAGCCTGTCCTCCAGTTGATCGATGGCACTTTCCGGATCTCTTATGACAGGCCCCCGGGCAGGAACAATGATATCGGGCTGCAGGCTTTTAATCTCCTGTAAACTTTTTATCAGGTCTGCCATGCGGCTGGCAAACCCGTGGTAGCCCCAGATCTCCAGTTCGGGTACTTTATCCTGCAGGGAATAGAGGTCCGACAGTTTTCCGTCACCATAGATCAAATCGCCCGTAAAGGCAATCTTTTTCCCGTCGATCCGGCAGATATAGGATATGGCCCCCCTGGTATATCCCGGTGTATTCACTACCCGGAACTCCAGGCCCTGCCAGGTGACCGCATCACCTCCCCGGAGGGTACCGGTGACACGCAGCGGATGCGCAGGAATTTTGGTGGATTGCTGATCGTAATCTTCAAAACGGGAATGTGAAAAACCGGTCCAGAATGAGTCCGTCTTTGTAAAAAGGCCCAGTTCCGCCGCCGGAACATAGCTCTCTGTACCGTTCCTGATCACGGATTCCGCCGCCCACAGCAGGTCGCGCCGGCAGTGTGTTAACAGAATGATATCAGCTTTTTTGACCTGGTTTTGCGGATCTCCGTAAATGACTGCTGTGGCATGGTTCCTGTGTATCACCACGCCATTCACATCTCCTGCTACCACGGAGAGCGACGGGGTCAGCCTCTCCCTGTGTGACTCGCATGCGGTCAGGACCAGGAGAAAAAATATGACCGTTTTTATCCATACTGAGATTCTCACTTGTTTGATGCCTTTCGGGGTTAGTATTCTATGGATCATTATTTGAAAAATTTGATTCCAAGCGTTAAGATTTCATGGGGTTTGATGGTAACCGACAGCGATTCCCCGTTTACAGCAGGCTTCACACCATTTTCCTGCGGAAGTTCGACCAGGTTTAATCTTCGCGCAGCTTCTATGCTGTATGGCAGGGAGAGGGTCAGCTTTTTCGCTGAACCATCCACTTCCACCAGGCGAACAACCAGTTCCTCCGTATCTTCAGCTTTTTTGATCCCTGTCATAAATACACCCGGAGCATCAAGCGATATAAATGAATCCTCTTCGGGGCGCGTAGCGTGGTCACTCACCAGTGCGAGGGAAGGCGGTTCAGTCGCATAGACGGGTACATTAAAGTCATCACCCTCCATCCATACACCATTTTTCCAGTCACCGGAATGGGGATAGAGTGCATAACTGATCCTGAATTTCCCGATATTCGGGTAAATATCGGGATCGCCGGCTGTTCTCATTAAGGTTAATCTCAATTCTCCGTTGTGATATGAGTGTCCGTATTTGGTTTTATTCAGCAGGGCCATCCCCTGAACGCCATTGGACAGATCGACCCATTTTTGTGCCGGCACCTCCTGCCCGTCGTGCTCTTCAGGTGTGACGCCATAAATAGCGGACTGGGAGAAAGGGTAGGGTGCATCTTTCCCGTTAATCTTTCCGTCAACAGCTCTTTCCACTGCATTAAAAGGTACCTGGCAAAAGAATCGCGGGTTCTCAATGGCCAGGGGGAAAACAGCTCTCAACATGGGTGAGTCGGTCGAATCGCTCCCGGTTTCCAACCAGTGAACCTCCATGTCGTACACAATCCTGGGATAAGAGCGATAGAGGCAGGTCCGTTCTATAAACCTGGATTTCCCCCATGTTTTAACCGTTTCGACACACGCCCGGACGGGCCCGTTTTCAACGATTCTGACACTTTCAATATTGGTAACATCCGTTGTTTTTACAATTTTATTGATTGTCCAGGACTTCATCTTGCCCTTTTTATCTTCCTCGTATATCCTTAATTTATTGAGTTCGCCACCCGCTTTCACATATTCCGCCTGGCTCTGTTTATCGATGAGACTGATGATGGCACCACTGCTCAGGTCAAATTTCACCTTATAATAATCTGTTTCAAAAGTATTATCCTGAAACGGCAGAGGATTGTTATCTGTTCCGGGTTTTGACATGTCGATATAGAAAGTTTTGTACCCCCCGGCCGGAAAGGCATCCACTATGAACTGAACCTTCGAGGTGTAACCGGGAGGGGTCATTTTCGACCAGACAATTTGTGCCGGATAGGTTTTCCCGGAACCGTCCCGTACCAGTACAGTTGCCACATCACCCTGCCCTTTGTCAACCGGTTCGAAATCATGGCCATATAAATTCGATCCCCAGTGACCAACCTTTGCCGTGAAAGGTTCATCGTGGGAATAGACGGTAGCTTCAACAACGGTTTTCCGGCTCACAGGATAGAGGTTCCAGGCTACAACGGGTTGGCCCAACTCCTGTTGAAAATTCACTTCATCAGCCATTTTCCAGCAGGCTCTGTCCCGCAGCAGGGTTGACTTACGAAGCACTTCCTCATAACGTGCTATGGCTTCCTTATTGGCTTCGTTAATCGCAGAGCCCGGAAGAATATCGTGGAACTGGTTAAAGACCACGGTCTCCCAGAGATCCCGTATCTCACCGGCCGGATAGGGGTCACCATTCATCCACCTCAGCGTATTAAAATATTCATTGCTGTACAACGAATTCTCGCAATTCCGGTTCCCTGCTTTGATGTCCGAAACCGTTGTATAGCACCCCTCAAATATGAATTGCATCTCACCATGGTGTGTGGGACGGCCCTCCATCTCTTCGGAAGCCTTGCTGAAAAAGTCACCGGCCGTTGTAAATTTCACAGCCGGGTAACCCGGGGTCCTGTCCAGCTGATGTATCAGTTCGATATTGGCACGGGTCGGGCCGCCGCCATGATCCCCGACTCCGGTAACATGCAGGATCCGGTGCTTGTCGGGCGCTATTTTCTTCAACTCATCCTTTAAATCGGCTGTTATTTCACCGTTATATGTTTCATTGGCATAACATAAAACAGTCGAAGAATCCGGACCGGTCCACCAGAAGGTTCCCTTATAGGGTTTCGTACGATGGAAATAGAAGGATTTACAACCGGCCAGGTTGAGCATCTGGGGCAGCTGGGAAGAGTGCCCAAAATTATCGGGTAGCCAGCCCACATGTGCCATTTTCCCGAACCGGCTCAGGAAGTAGCGTTGTCCAAGCAAAAACGATCGTGCAAGCGCTTCTCCTGAAGGGATATTGGAGTCCCCTTCAGTCCACATGCCCCCACCCGGTTCCAGTCGTCCCTCTTTTACATACTGCTGTACTTTTTTGAAGAGGGGAGGATCGGCCATCTCCACAAACTTATAGACAGCAGCCTGGCTCTGGATAAAAGTAAAATCCGGATATTCGTCCATAAAAGCCACCACCTGCCGTAAATTATCATTGCACATTTTCATGGTTTCTGAATAGGTCCATAACCAGTTCATGTCCATGTGGGCATGCCCGATAATGTGAATGGTATCTGACTTATTTGCTGCTTTTTCTTTCATTCCTGCGATCAGTGTAAACGATTGAAGCCATATGAACCCGCCATACAGCAGGATTGACCTGAGATGTTTCATAATAGTTTGATATTAAATGGAACATATAATCACTTTTCATTTTGGAAGGTTTACGATGATATCAAATTTTGTCCGGGGCATAATAGATCCCTCTTTGAGCCCATCGCTTCTGTAAATTGGGCAGGGCCGACCTGAAGCTGTCATAGTTCTTGCGGTCGGGCCGGGTCCATCCCACTTCCGCATAGGCTGCTATCCTCGGGAAAACCTGGTAATGCATATGTCCGTTGGTGGGTATCCACTCGCCCCACATCTGGCAACCCAACCCGATCACTTTATCGTGATACTTCGGTGCAAGTCCCTCCGGAACGGGCTCAAAACCATAGGCCTTTGATAATGGGATGAGCTGATAGTTGTAATCCAGGTAGGTATACTTATGCCATGAATTCACTATCTCAAAACCATTGGTGGCAGCTTCGGTTGCCAGTGACAGATCTCCTTTCCAGAAGTGTATAATGGTACCCCTGGCCAACTGCTGATCGGACCGGGTATCCGCTTTATCCTGGTATTCGTGCAGGTTGTGTCCCATAATCTCGTTCCATCCCATCATTCTGCGTCCTTTGCTTTGCAGGTACCTGGAGATGCGATTGGTGAAGAATACCTGCAATTCGGCAGGGGTGGAGAGTCCATTCTTTTCCATATAGGCTTGTACAGAAGGGGATGCTTTCCAGTGATCATATTTCACCTCATCACCCCCGATATGGATCACCTTTGACGGAAAGAGATCCATCACTTCATCCAGTACATCGGTCAGGAACTGAAACACCTTCGGGTCGCTCACATCATAGACATCTTTCCCCACGCCCCACCTGATGGGTACTTCGATCTCTTTCTTTTCAGTTCCCAGCCAGGGGTATGATGCAATGGCTGCACTGGAGTGCCCGGGCATCTCTATTTCCGGGACAATCGTAATATATCTCTCTTTTGCATAATTCACAATCTCTCTGATCTCATCCTGGGTATAAAATCCTTCATGGGGTTCTGCCGATTGTACCTGGCTCTTCCATTCTCCTCCCACCTGTGAGCTTTTTCTTTTGGAGCCGATCTGAGTGAGCAGCGGGTATTTTTTGATCTCGATCCGCCACCCCTGGTCATCCGTCAGGTGCCAGTGAAATACATTCATCTTCAGCAGCGCCATCTCGTCCAGCAACATCTTGACCTGCTCCATCCCCTTGAAATAGCGGGCCTCGTCCAGCATAAAGGCCCTCCATGCAAACCGGGGGGCATCCTGAATGGTCAGTGCGGGTATTTCCACAGGTGCAACAGCCGAAGGGTCACCACCGGGCACGGGCATCAACTGGATCAGGCTTTGTACACCGTAGAACCAGCCGTTATTATGCGATGCCGTGATTTCTATACCATTTTTGGAAATTTTCAGCCGGTAGGCCTCTTTTGCCAGGTTTTTATCGGTTTTGAACCGGATGGTCCCGGTCCCGCTCTTTCCGTTACCGTTTTTTCCATCTACAGATATTCCAATGTTGCTCCCCGTTACCTTTTGAATATGGTTCTGCAGGAAGAGCGCCACATCACGGTTTTCATCAGCACAGGCGATCGTGGTATGCCGGTCGATGCTGAAGGATCCCCTGTCGGTTATGATTTTATTGGGGGCCGGGATGATGGAGATAGCCTGCGCCTGTTGCGCCTGCAGGGCAACATGGCTGAACAGACCAAGTGTTGCTGATAAAAATAAGTTGGAGATTTTTTTCATCATTCAATTTTTAAGGTATTAGCAAAGGAAGAAACAGGATCATCCGGTAACGCGACCTGAAGACCATCCCCGGTTTGCTTCCAGCGGATCGGATCAACGGATCCCAATAAAGTTATTTTATGCACAGGTATGGTTTTTAATGAACTGATGGTTATCTGGTTGCCGGGCCATTCAAGCAGAATCGCGTAGAGCACATCTCCTTTCCGGGTGAAACGGATATCCCCGGGCTGAAAGCCGTACGCTGCCTCCTGCCTGCCCCATGAACCCATCTCTTTTTTGGTGGGTCCCTCTCCAAAAACCGACCAGGGTGTGGTTTCGTAAATAGCCTCCCCGTTTAGTTTCAGCCAGGACCCCACATCCAGCAGACGCTGTTGCATCACTTCCGGAATGGTCCCGTCGGCTTTGGGCCCTATATTAATGAGCAGGT